>JANXNM010000487.1 GCA_025354065.1 Synechococcales cyanobacterium 340R_concoct_173_sub
GGTGGCGGTTAAAGAAGTGGGCGTGGAAACCTTTCGGCTGTGTCAAGAATATGTTGATGACATTATTCTGGCGGATACGGATGCGATTTGTGCAGCGATTAAAGATGTTTTTGAAGATACCCGATCGATTCTTGAACCTGCGGGCGCTTTAGCCATTGCGGGCGCTAAAGCTTACGTTGAGCAAACCGGAATTACGGGGAAGAACTTGATTGCGATCGCGTGCGGGGCGAATATGAATTTCGATCGGTTGCGGTTTGTGGCCGAACGGGCCGAACTGGGAGAACGCCGAGAAGCTATTTTTGCCGTCACTGTACCGGAAGAACGCGGTAGTTTTCGACGGTTTTGTGAATGTTTGGGCAAACGAAATATTACGGAATTTAATTACCGAGTTGCGGGTGAATCGGAAGCGCATGTCTTTGTCGGAGTCCAAATTTCGAGTCGTCAAGATGCAGTTGTAATTCGTGAAGCCATAGAAGACGGTGGGTTTAAAGCGATTGATCTAACCGATGATGAGTTTGCTAAGTTACATTTGCGATATATGGTCGGTGGACGATCGCCCTTGGCAAAGAATGAATTACTCTATCGGTTTGAATTTCCCGAACGTCCCGGCGCAATGATTTTGTTCCTTCAATCAATGAGTCCAAATTGGAATATTAGTTTGTTCCATTACCGCAATCATGGAGCCGATTATGGCCGGATTCTTGTGGGAATGCAGGTGCCGCCGCAGGAAATGACTCAATGGCAGGCATTCCTTGATACGTTGGGATATCAATGGTGGGAAGAGACGCAAAATCCAGCCTATGCATTATTTTTGTAATGGCACTATGATAATTTCGACAATAGCTTTAAAAGATTACGAGTACGATCGGTCAACAATGTTTTGCGGTACATATCTGCTGCCTTACGAATGCTGTCGGCTTGGGTCGGATAGGGATGAATGACGGCGGCAAGTTTACCTAAACCAATTTTATTAACCATTGCTGTTGTGATTTCACTAATCATTTCACCTGCATGATTTGCTACAATAGTCGCCCCAAGAATTTCGTCACTTCCCTCACGAAGTAGAACTTTGACAAATCCATTTTCCTCGCCATCGGTAATGGCCCGATCGACCGTACTCATGGGGATTGTAATTGTGGTGGTCGGAACTTTTGCTTGATTCTCATATAGTCCAACGTGAGCGATTTCTGGCTGGGTATAGGTTACCCAAGGCATAATTAAATTACTTAGCTTTGATTTACCTAATCCAAAGGGTGAAAAGAACGCGTTTTTAATCACAATTCGGGCTGCAAAATCCGCCGCATGGGTAAACTTCCAATCCATACAGATGTCGCCCGCTGCGAAGATATGAGGCTGACTGGTTTGAAGGTAGTCATTCACAAGAACGCCTTTGCGACTATCCAACTCAATTCCGATCGCCCCTAAATTCAAGTTCTCGACATTGGGCTGCCGTCCTGCTCCAATTAAGATTTCATCGACTGTGATTTCCGTGATTTGACCATTTGATAATTGAATGGTTACAAGTTTACCCCGATCGTTAGCCGTAACACTCTGACATTGAGCATTGGTTAAAATATTTACGCCATCTTGTTGTAGTTGAGTTTTTACAATTTCAGCGGCCTCCGGATCTTCTTTATCAAGTAATTGAGCATTCTTATGAATTAACGTCACCTCAGAACCCAATCGCTGAAATGCCTGCGCCAATTCACACCCGCTCGGACCACCGCCAATCACGGCCAATCGTTTGGGACATTCAGTCAACGAAAAGACTGATTCATTAGTCAAAAATCCGGCTTCATTCAATCCAATCACATCAGGAGATTTAGCCCGCGCACCTGTAGCAATTACCGCTTTTTTGAATTTGAGTGATGCGCCTGAAACCGTTATGTGATGGATATCTTCAAATTGCGCTGTCCCAAAAAATACATCAATTCCCAGATCTCGAAATCGCTGTGCAGAATCATTGTGACTAATTTCCGATCGGACCTTTCGCATTCGTTCCATTACCACAGCAAAATCTACCGATACGCCTTGTGTCGATACTCCTAA
>JANXNM010000514.1 GCA_025354065.1 Synechococcales cyanobacterium 340R_concoct_173_sub
CGCTTCACCATCTAACGTTGCACTCATTAATGCTCCCGTGAGACAAATCCTCGTCGAGGCATTGAAGCGAAGTGTTGGACCTGTAACCGTGCATTCTAGCCCTGCCGAAGCCTCAGGATTCCCCAAGAGACGATTGCCATAACGGAACGCCAGCCCGTCCATCGGACCCGACGGCGGAACCCCAACATTCCAATACCCGAGCCGCCCAGGATAATCCTGAATCATGGTAAATGCACCCGGTGCTAAGACCTCGATCGTCCGAGGCTGGTAAGCAAACGTCGTCAAAAATTGCGTACTGACCGTTCCTTCTACAAACGCTGGGTCTGCTAGAATTTGGCGTAGATAATCTAGATTAGTTTCAATTCCGGCAATTTGAGTTTGCTCGATCGCAGTTTGAAGTTGTTCAATGGCAGAATTGCGATCGTCAGCGTGAATAATCAGTTTGGCTAACAGCGGGTCATAGTAAGGGGTGACTTCACTGCCCGATTCAATCCAACTATCACAGCGTGCTGAATTTGGAAAAGTGACTTGGGTCAGGAGTCCAGCGTTTGGCTGAAAATTCTTGCCGGGATCTTCGGCGTAGATTCGCACTTGAATGGAATGCCCTTGAGCAGTTGGACGATCGGCATCGAAGAAGCTACGATCGCCGGATGCTAACCGAATCATCCATTCCACTAAATCAATTTGATAGACCGCTTCTGTCACCCCATGTTCAACTTGAAGACGGGTGTTGACTTCAAGAAAATAGAACTGACGACGATCGACATCAAAAATAAACTCAACCGTTCCCGCTGATTGGTATTGAATCGATCGGCCCAGTCGCAAGGCAGCGGCATACAGGTCTTGACGGAGGGATTCATCGATTCCGGGTGCAGGCGTTTCTTCGATTACTTTTTGATTGCGTCGCTGAATTGAACAATCACGTTCCCCTAGAACAATCACATTGCCTTGACCATCGCCAAAGATTTGTACTTCAATATGTCGCGCCCGTTGAACATACCGTTCTAAATAAAGTCCACCTTGATTAAAATTGTTTTGACTTAAGCGTTGTACCGATTGAAAAACTTGGGCAAGTTGCCCGGCATCATGACAAAGCTGTAAGCCAATGCCACCACCCCCTGCCGTACTTTTCAACATCACTGGATAGCCAATGATTTCGGCTTCGGTCTGTGCGTGATCCAGATTATCCAGCAATCCCGTTCCAGGCAGGAGCGGCACTTGATTTTGTTCAGCGAGTTCTCTGGCGGTATGCTTAAGTCCGAAGC
>JANXNM010000518.1 GCA_025354065.1 Synechococcales cyanobacterium 340R_concoct_173_sub
GGTGGTGAAGCCGATCGTGCAGGAGATTCATCAGACGATCGTGAAGATTGATGATGATAGTTTGATGATTCAGCAGAATTCGGGTGGGACAAACTACATGACGAAGACTGGACCGAATAATACGAATTTCTTTGGTGGAGAACACAAGCATTCTTAAGGGTATTGTCGTCTTGTGGTGTGAATCAGTCCTTTTAACTTTTCTGAATCCTCATGACCCAATCAAATGTTGGCGGAACGAATTACCAAGTTCAGACGGATGAGAATAATACGAACTTCTACGGTGGGAAACATACTCACAACTATCCTCCAACGCCGGATGCGATTGTTGGGGTGCCGCAGAATTTACCGTTTAGTGGGACGGCTAAGTTTGTGGGGCGGGATGAGGTGCTGAAGCAGGTGCAGGCGGAACTGTTGGCGGGAAGTCGATTGGCGATTACGGCGATCCAGGGAATGGGAGGCGTGGGTAAGACGGAGTTGGCGTTGCAGTATGCGCTGAAATTCTCTGAGGAGTATCCGGGTGGGATTTGTTGGTTGCGAGGACGGCAGGAGATCTCGACACAGATTATTGGCTTTGGAGAATCGCGGTTGAATTTACAGATTCCGGATTGGTTGGATGATGCGGGTAAGCGGGTGGCTTGGTGTTGGCAGCATTGGCGATCGGGCAAGGTGCTGTTGATTGTGGATGATGTGGTGGACTATGGGGCAGTCAAAGGTTGGCTACCGCAGAATGATGCTCGGTTTCAGGTGTTGATGACGACGCGGGAGAGCTTGGGGGCTGGGGTGCAGCGGCTGGAGTTGGCGGTGCTGAGTGATGGAGCGGCGTTGGAGTTGTTGGAGTCGTTGATTGGTGCGGAACGGTTGCAAGCTGAGTGGGAGCGGGGAGCGGCGCTCTGTACTTGGGTGGGAAATTTGCCGTTAGGTGTGGAGTTGGTGGGGCGGTATTTGGCGGGGAAGCTGGATTTGTCGTTGGCGGAGATGTTGGAACGGTTGCAGCAGAAGCGGTTGGATGCTCCTGCGATTAAAGGTGCGACGGCGGAGATGACGGCGCAGCTTGGGGTGCGAGAGGCGTTTGAGTTGAGCTGGCTTGACTTGGATACTGCTGCGCAGGAAGTGGCAGGATTGCTGAGTATCTTTGCAGTCGCTCCGATTCCTTGGCAATTGATTGAGGCTTGTTTGTTTAAACGTGATCAAGAGGATCTGGAGACGATTCGAGATGAGCAGTTAGTTTTTCTGCATTTGCTTCAGAGGGTCGATTATCGTCAATATCAACTGCATCCACTGGTGAGAGAGTTTTTTGGTGATAAGTTGGTGACTCACGTAGATGCGGATAAGTTGCGCATGGTGTTTGTACGGGTAATGACAGAAATTGCCCAGACAATTCCTGGAACTCCGACTGTAGAGATTGTCCGCCGTGTTGAACTCACGATTCCTCATTTGGCAGAAGCAACTCGTTATACCTATTTCCTACCTAAACAGGTTGATCCGCTATTTCTATTTACTGGACAGTCTCGATTTTGGGAAAGTCAGAATCTCTGGGAGCGTGCAGAGGAGGTACTCAAAAATTGTTTGCAGTTTTCTCAAATTTCACGAGGCGATCAGCATCCCGATACCGCAAATAGTCTGAATAATTTGGCAGAATTGTATCGAACGATAGGTCAGTATGAACGAGCCGTGCCATTGTATGAATCAGCCTTGGAAATCTGTCGATCGGAGTTAGGCGATCGGCATCCCGATACCGCAGCGAGTCTGAATAATTTGGCACTTTTGTACGAATCAATGGGTCAGTACGAACGAGCCTTGCCATTATTTGAATCAGCCTTGGAAATCTTTCGATCGAAGTTAGGCGATCGTCATCCTGCTACTGCAAATAGTCTGAATAATTTGGCACTCTTGTACTCTTCAATGGGTCAGTATGAACGAGCCTTGCCATTGTATGAATTAGCCTTGGAAATCAGGCGATCGGAGTTAGGCGATCGTCATCCCGATACCGCAAATAGTCTGAATAATTTGGCAGGATTGTACGAATCAATGGGTCAGTACGAACGAGCCGTGCCATTAGTTGAATCAGCCTTGGAAATCTGCCGATCGGAGTTAGGCGATTGTCATCCTGCTACTGCAAATAGTCTGAATAATTTAGCACTCTTGTATGAATCGATGGGGCAGTATGAACGAGCCTTGCCATTGCATGAATCAGCCTTGGAAATCAGGCGATCGAAGTTAGGCGATCGGCATCCCAATACCGCTGGGAGTTTGTTTAATCTTGCAGCGCTCTATTACAATATGCAGCAATATCATCAAGCACTATCATTCATTCAACAAGCACTCCAAATCTACATCCCAACACTAGGAGAAGATCATCCAACAACTCAAAGTGTGAAAAGCTGGCTCCAATCAATTCAAGAACAACTTGGGAAAGATGAGAGTATTTCATATTTAAGCCAAGAAAGTGCAATTCTACAAGCCATTCCTCTACTCGAAAAATCCCTCGGGGTAAATCATCCGATTACTCAAGCCAAACGGCAGGAACTCTATCAGCTACGGGCAAACATGTAGAAGCGATCGTTAATGGCATTGACCCTTTCCGTTGGATTTGTCGTGGATGATGCGATCGAAACTTCGTCATAAAATCCATCCCTAAAATTCCATTAAAAATCGGATTAAACGGAACGTTCAACCCCACAACTGGGAAATCTGTAACCTGCTGCCCCAGACAATTGAACTCCAAAACCGAAATGATCGGCGATCGCACTTTGGGGAGGAGGGACGATCGATCGAGTGCCATATAATAAAGGCTAACACCACAAGGAGTTGAATAGATGACAGCAACCGCAATCGATATTCTAAATTCGATCGACAACCTTCCCGCCCCCGAACAACATCAGCTTGTCCTAGCGCTACTCCGCCGCGTTTCACCCGTGGAG
>JANXNM010000533.1 GCA_025354065.1 Synechococcales cyanobacterium 340R_concoct_173_sub
TTACAAACTGCCGACGACAATCGTAGCAGATGTGATTTTGCTTACCTCGTTTGATGCCATTTTTACGGATATTAGTACTGTTGCACTCAGGGCATTTCATGGTAATTATCCTCGTTTTCATACCTTAATTATGCAACGCCACTTTGTATTCTGTGGCTTCAATTAGGGCTTCAATCCGTCCACCATGATGAAAACTTGTATTATCAATCACCCCTAGATTCCCTGGTTTTAGCGCAGGTATCAAACAGGTCTCGAATACCAAACGATTACCAGACCCTCCATCGTAAACGGGGCCATTAATTTGCCATCTCCATACCCTTAATCGTGCCATCGATCGTAGGCTCATCTGTGGTATCCTAGGCAAGCAAATTGTGTAAAATATTAGGAATTCCTAAACAAGCCATGCTTAAACTGCGATTGAAGCGTATGGGTAAAAAACGTGAAGTCAGCTACCGTGTTGTGGTCGCTCAAAGTACTTCCCGTCGTGACGGTCGTCCCGTTGCTGAAATTGGATTCCACAATCCTCGTAACAACGAAACTCGATTCAATGAAGAAGCGGTTGCAGATTGGCTCCAAAAAGGCGCACAGCCCACTGACACCGTTAGAAGCTTGTTGATTAAGGCTAATTTACTGCCTAAAGAATCGGCTAAAGTTCGGAAAACTGTCACTGTAGAATCACCAGCCGCAGCCGCTGAATAATTTACGAGGGGTTAGCTTCATCGTTTTAGCAGTGAGTCCGATCGCGGGCGGTCCTGATGGTCGAGGTAGAAACAACATTTAATCCATTCGTCAGACATTGGATTGGATGAGTAAAATCTCGGGTCACATTATTTCAGTTGAAATTCATGAGGATACTCCCAGGCATCGCCCAATCTCCTCTTGATCCGACTCACTCAAAAAGGTTAAGCCCCCACCGTCCTGAATTAAAATTCAATTCATAAAAAGCGCTCTGAATGATCAGGGCGTTTCTTATTATGATTCTTCAGTTTCAGATCCCCAGCCTAACAGTTGACGCGGTACGATAACAACAATCCCCTACTCATTTTGAGCTGCTATGCCCGATACCCTGACTTTAGAGTTACCGACGATCGACAGTGCCATTGCTCTAGCTGGAGAACGAGAAGTTAATCTCCGAACCCTGACCCAGATGACTGGTGCGAAGATTGTAATGCGCGGCCAAGATCTCTTAATTTCAGGCACCAATAATCAAATTCATCGTGCAAGTCGCATTCTCAAAGCGCTCGAACCATATTGGAGCGTCGGTAAACCCATTACAGATGTCGATTTTCAGACCGCAGCCCATGCGCTAGAATCTGGGCAAGAATCTTCGTTAAAGGCTATGCAATCTGATAATTTGGGCAAAAATCGTAAGGGTGAGATGATTCGGACGAAGACATTTCGTCAGCGGCATTATGTTGAAATGATTCGGAATCACGATTTGACCTTTGGCATTGGCCCTGCGGGAACCGGGAAAACTTATCTCGCGGCAGTTTTGGCGGTTCAAGCATTACTAAATAACGAATATGAACGGATTATTTTGACCCGTCCAGCGGTGGAAGCTGGGGAAAAGCTGGGGTTTCTGCCAGGAGATTTACAGCAGAAGATTGATCCCTATCTTCGTCCGCTCTATGATGCGCTGCATGATTTTATTGAACCTGAAAAAATTACTAATTTGATGGAGCGTCAAATTATTGAAGTGGCCCCGATCGCATACATGCGCGGTCGTACATTGAACAATGCATTTGTGATTGTGGATGAGGCGCAAAATACAACCCCGGCACAAATGAAAATGTTACTGACTCGGATTGGATTTAAATCCAAAATGGTGGTGACAGGTGATTTAACTCAAACAGATTTGTTGCCAAGTCAGGTGTCAGGATTATCAACAGCAGAGAAGATTTTGGGCCAAGTTGAAGGCACATCGTTTTGCTATTTCAGTCGATCGGACGTGGTGCGTCATGCCTTGGTGCAGCGGATTGTCGAAGCCTATGAAGCACAGGATCTATAAAAATTAGGATTATTCATGTCTACGATTTCCTATGACGACATCGATCGGGCGGCGGATCGGCTAAAGGGAATTGCGTACCGATCACCCGTCATCACCTCCACCATCATTAACGATCGCACCAAAAGCCAAGTCTTTTTTAAATGCGAAAATTTCCAGCGCACCGGATCATTCAAATTTCGGGGCGCTTACAATGCATTGTCACAACTGAATGCGATCGATCGTAAACGCGGGGCAATAGCCTATTCATCAGGGAATCATGCACAGGGAATGGCTTTGGCGGGCAAATTGTTGGATATGGATGTGACGATCGTCATGCCAAGTGATGCGCCCTTGGTGAAACAAAATGCAACCCGTGACTATGGCGCACAGATTGTTTTTTACGATCGTAATCTTCAAACCCGTGAATCGGTGGCACAAGAGATTTTAGAGAAAACAGGTGCCATTCTAATTCCTCCGTTTGATCATCCTGACATCATCGCGGGACAAGGAACGGCGGTAAAAGAATTGATTGAAGACGCGGGTGATTTAGATTTGTTATTGGTGTGTGTGGGCGGTGGTGGTTTGATTTCAGGTAGTGCAATAGCGGCCCATCACTTATCACCAAACTGTCAAATTATTGGCGTTGAACCCAAGCTAGCGGACGATGCAACCCGATCGTTTTTGTCAGGAAAATTACAGCGTACAGAAAAAACAAATACTATTGCCGATGGTGCCCGATCGAAATCCTTGGGTGAATTAACGTTTCCCATTGTTTTAGAACAAGTTCAAGATATGGTGACGGTGAGTGATGCCGCTATTGCCCGATCGATGTTTTATTTATGGGAGCGGTTGAAAATTGTGGTGGAACCGACGGGGGCATTGGCAGCAGCGGCACTTTTGGAAGGTATTGTTAATCAGCCAGATAGACGAATTGGGGTAATTGTGAGTGGGGGTAATGTAGATCTCAAACAAGTGCCAACCTACTGGAGCAAGGCATTTCCTAAAGAGAAAGCGACCTCCAAACGCCCTTGGACTTGGGAATTGTCGTAATTTTCTGAGGTAGTGCCATTAGATGAAGGATAATAGGCGGGGTTGCGGGACCGTTCGCGGCAATCGGCTCATCGACAAGGTGCCAAGATCTATATGGACTATTGGGAGGCCTATCAGACGTAGAATCGATTGATTTCACTGTAATTCAAAAGAATCCAGAATTTTGCAATTTTCCTAACGTTATTTGCTCGCCTTTTTTACATTAATTTCTTCGGATAATACCTGAATCGCTTTGCCAAATTGCGGATCAGCAGGCGTTCCTATTTTGTCCCGATCGCGTTGAAGTTCTTTTTGTTGCGGCTCCGTGAGTTTGATTTCCACATCAGGATCAATACCATGCTTATTAATATCGCGACCATTTGGAGTCAAGTATTTCGCAATTGTCACCGCAAGTCCAGATTCATTATCACCCAGTTCTCTCACCGACTGCACAAGTCCCTTACCAAAAGTCTTAATACCAACAATCTTGGCCCGTTTAGTATCTTGCAACGCCCCAGACACTATTTCACTGGCACTCGCCGATCCGCCATCCACTAGCACCACCATAGGCTTATCCGTCAGCGCCGAATTGTTTGCCGTTTGCCGATCGGACTCACCTCGACGATTAACGGTCGAAACAATGGTGCCGTCTTTAATCAACATGCGACTAATTTCGACACTTGCACTTAACAATCCACCAGGATTCGATCGTAAATCTAGGACATAACCCGCCACATTTTGCTTTTCTAAATTCCGAATGGCCTCGCGCATTTCTTTAACCGCAGGCGCACTAAACTGCCGCAATCGAATGTAACCCGTGTCGCCCGCCGCTGTCTTTTGAACATTTGAACTAACAGGATGCAACTCAATCCGATCGCGCTTCAGATTGTAATCAATAATTTCCGTCCCGCGCTGCATGGTGAGATTTACCGACGTACCCGATTCTCCCCGAATGAGCATCACGGCTTTGTTCACATCCATGCCTTCCGTGGACTGATCATTGATTTTGATAATAATGTCTTTAGATAAAACTCCCGCTTTCGAGGCCGGACTGCCTTCAATGGGTGAAATCACGGTCAATTTTTTTGTTTTCTCATCGGCAGCAAGCTGAATTCCTACCCCAATTAGTTCACCGGAGGTTTCAACCTTCATGTTTTTGAATTCTTCAGGATCCATAAACCGAGTGTAGGGATCGTTCAGCTTCTTGAGCATTTCCCGAATCGCTAAATATGCCTGCTTCTTATCGGTATATTCGCGCCCAATATAATCCCGCCGCACCGATCGCCAATCCGTCTGATTAAACGTCCCATCCACATAGGAATTATCAATTACCTGCCACACCTCATCCACTAAATCCTTCGGGGTGTCCTTCAATAGGGATGCTCCGCGAGAAAAGTGAACACCAGCCAGCGATACCGTCACCGCAGTTATCGCGATTACAGTGGTTCCTAGAACGATCGCCCGCTTGGTCAAAGTCATGTCAAGAAGCTCAGGATAAGGCTGGATTATTTATCTAGCATAGCGAACAAATCGTCGATCGGGATCGATCGCGACTAAAGAAAACAAGTAAAATTCTAGAACAAATCCGATCGGCTCTAGATTCAAAGCTCAACCTATTTTTCTTCCGGCTCAACCCACTGACCATCAGCCTTAATCAAGGCCACAAGTTCCTGCACGCCCTCCGCTTCGGGCACCCGCTTAATTTCTTCGCGCCCACGATAAAGTGCGATCGTCCCAGCCGTCTTGCCAACATATCCGTAGTCCGCATCCGCCATCTCACCCGGACCATTGACAATGCAGCCCATCACGGCAATATTCAGTCCCGCTAAGTGACTCGTGGCCTCACGAACTTTATGCAGTACATTTTCCAGATTAAACAACGTCCGCCCACAAGACGGACAAGCAACGTATTCCACCATGGTCCGTCTGAGTCCCAAGGCTTGTAAGATCCCATAACACACTGGAATTTCCTTCTCTGGCGCTTCCGTCAACGACACCCGCAGAGTATCGCCCATACCTTCAGCGAGGAGTGTACCAATGCCCGCTGTGGACTTAATCCGACCATATTCACCATCGCCCGCTTCTGTCACCCCAAGATGCAAGGGATAAGCCATCCCCAATTCATCCATCCGCTGCACCATCAGACGGTTTGCCGCCAACATGACGGGGACATTAGATGCCTTGAGGGAAATTTCTAAATGATAGAAATCCAGCGACTCGCACATCCGAATAAATTCCAGGGCCGACTCGACCATGCCTGCTGGAGTATCGCCATAGGTGAACAACATCCGTTCTGCCAAAGAGCCATGGTTCACCCCAATCCGCATGGATTTGTTTTGATCTCGCAGCGTAATGACCAAGGGCGCGAGGGTTTCCAGGATTTTTTCACCAATCTCGTCAAATTCTTGTTTTGTGTATTCAGTGCGGCCTTCTACTGGCTTTTCAAAGACGTAGAGACCCGGATTAATGCGTACATTGTCAACATATTTCGCGACTTCAATGGCGATTTTCATGCCGTTGTGATGGACATCGGCCACTAACGGCACAGGCTGATAAGTTGCATGAAGCCGATCGCGAATCTGTTCCATCGCTTTTGCATGGGCCATGCTGGGCACCGTCACCCGAACAATCTCACAACCAATCTCGTGGAGGCGACGAATCCCCGCGACCGATCCCTCAATGTCTAACGTATCTTCATTGATCATGGACTGGACTGCTACCGGATGCTCACTGCCGATCATAATGCTGCCTACGGGGACCGATCGGGTCTTGCGACGACGAATGCCGGGATCTGTCGATAGCATTAAGCTGCTTGGGCTATTCAGGGGCGCGGTCTCAGGGATCATCAGAGTTTGCATGGCGCTTACGGAAAAATCTGTATGGGTTCCAGATTGCCATAAAAAATGCCCCGATGAACGCATTCCACGAAACATCGTGACCCGAAAGCTTACATTTAAAATAGTTGTTATCATTGGATTGCAGAAGATAGAGTTGTAAAGTTTTTGTTACCCAGAAGTGATAGGGTTATGCCTGCTATCTTTTATGTTTGAGATTCCTCTCACCCCCAGCACTCCATGGCTCTTTTGACATTGCGATCGATCCGTAAAGACTTTGGAATTAAAGAGGTGTTGAAGGAGGGCAATTTTGTTCTAGAGAACCGCGATCGGGTGGGACTCATTGGCACCAACGGTTCTGGCAAGTCTACATTGCTGAAAATGATTGCGGGAATCG
>JANXNM010000541.1 GCA_025354065.1 Synechococcales cyanobacterium 340R_concoct_173_sub
TAGTAGCTACGTTACTACATTTTACACTGTGAATTTAAATGCATTTAGAAGTCATATTTAACCTAAAAAAGAGCTGTAAGCTGAGAAAAAACGGCTCTAACGAACAAGGGATTTTAGATTGCATTTACTTACCATAAGTAAAAGATGGCGGCACCAGTTAAATTCTTGGATCGTTACAATCCTGACGGATATTAGATTGAATATGGTACCGCTTCGGGTACCGACGACTTAGGGGGCACTCGCGACACTATTTCACTTACCCCTGCGTCGGCTCTAGACTTGGTTTTCTATGATCCGGCTAGTGGCAAAGTGAGCTTTGCATTTGTTGGAACTAATAATACGATCGGTAGTGAAGGATTAACGGGCGATACGCCTCTTCTGATCAACAATACCAACGTAACGCCCTATCCAGGTTATGCAGATTGGCTTTTTGTTTCTGCAAAACTGGATGTAGATAATGACGGAATTAAAGACTTTCTCTTTACCAACAAGAATAATGGTGCAGTCGCGGTTCTCTTTGGCGCTGCGCAAACAGGTACAACGAGAGAGAATGCTTTCCGCAGTGCTGCATTTGTGACATCTGGAGGTATTCCAATCATTCCTAGACCTGTAGATGGCTGGTCACTTGAATTTGCATCTAATAAGATTGGAGTAGGTGGAACACCTGGCGTTTTTTGGCGTAATTCAATTACTGGTCTAACTGCTATCTGGACTATTTCCGCGCCGACGGGTGGAAATACTGCGATAGCCAAGGTTCTTGTAACTAACAATGTCGGCGGGGACTCGGGTTGGAAAGCTTTGGGGGATGGTGAATTTACACAAAACACCACGACCCGTGAGATATTCTGGCTCAATAGCAAAACAAATGATGTCGCGACTTGGATTTTGACGAGCGATCGAACTGGCGTAACGAGTATATTTGCTCTGGCTACTGGAAGAAAAATTCCGCCCGGCTGGAATGTCACAGCGATAGGGAATGTAAGTGGTGTAGGCAATGACAATATTATTTGGCAGAATGGTACAACAGTTTTATCCTGGAATATGAAAGATGGTGTTCTTTCGACCACTGGCACAGAAATCAATGCCATCACGATTACGGCGGACGATCGTGTCAAAGGTGTATTTGACACCGATGGCGATGGCATCCTTGATCTAGTCGCTCAGAATGATGGTAATGGGACGATCGCAGCCTATTCACTAACTGCTAGTTTCGCACTGAAAAATACTTCAACTCCTCGGACTCAGTACGCTTCCAACAACCCAGCAGGCTATCGTCCGGCAAAGGGTGGACTTAATGGTTCTCAGCTCGAATTGGTGAACGTTGCTCAATACGATTCTCCTATAACGATCGAGTCGTTGAAAGCATAATTTATTAATTTAAACCCCCATCCGATCGTCACGATCGAATGGGGGGGGATAAGTATAAAAACTTAGCTAATTAAAACGGAATATCATCAAAGTCAGGCTCTTCCACAGGCGGAGGACTAGCTTTTTGAGCTTTCGATCGGGTAGGGGCCGAAGGCTCTGTGGATACTGGAGGACGATCGACAATTGGGGGCACGCTAATATCCGTCATACCGAGACTATAAATTTTTGAAGCCGTCAGTTCAGCCTGCTTTTCCTTGAAACCCTCAGGCCGATCGACCGAATTCATAGCCAGCCGCCCCTCAATCACGACCCGATCGCCCAGTTGATAAGACGTTTGCATCTCTTGGGCCAGATTTCCCCAGCCCACAACTTTAAGTTTAGCGGGTGGGTCTTCTGGGCGCTGTCCGGGGAATTCGACTTCCATGTCCGCAATGGCCGTTTGGTTATCTTGGGTGTAACGCAATTGAGGTGGACGGATGACTTCCGCCATGATGATGCAGCTATTCATAAACTAGAAATTTTGAGGATAGGGCGCAATAGTTTCTATGATGACATGGCAAGTTTGATGTGAGAAAGAGAAAATTAACGATCGGAACGTAAATTATTAAATACAACCTCAATACAATTAGATTTAGGAACCCGATCGGACCCGGTGTCCAATGTCTCGGCGATAGTATATCCCATCAAATTGGATGGACTCGATCGCAGCGTAAGCTTTACTGAAGGCTGTATCGAAGGTTGGAGCGATCGCCCCAACTCCCAAAACCCGTCCACCATCGGTGACTAAAACATCTTTTTTCTGATACGTTCCAGCGTGAAACACCAATGAGTCTTGAGCTTCGGCTTCAGCAATTCCAGTAATCGCTAATCCTTTTTTGTATGCGCCGGGATAGCCACCAGAAGCCGCAACAACACAAGCAGATACGTCAGACTTCCATTTCAAGGGGCCAAACGTGGACAGACGACCTTCTACGCAAGCCAGCATAATTTCATGCAGCGGGGTTTCTAAAAGCGGCAAGATAGCTTGGGTCTCAGGATCGCCGAAACGACAATTGAATTCAATGACATTGACTTTTCCCGTGGGACTGATCATTAATCCAGCGTAGAGAATTCCGCAATATTGAATGCCACGTCGTTTTAATTCAGCGATCGCAGGCTCCAAAACTTGGGTTTGAACTTGAGCCATGATTTCGGGCGTGGCGATCGGGGCCGGAGCATAAACACCCATACCTCCTGTGTTTTCGCCCGTATCACCTTCGCCAATACGCTTATGGTCTTGGGCTGGTAACAAGGGAAAAATGGTCTCGCCATCAGTCACAGCCAGGACGGAAACTTCTTCACCTACTAAGCATTCTTCAATTACAACCTGTTCACCTGCCGCCCCAAAAAGTCCGCTAAAACACCCTTCTAGCGCCGCGATCGCCTCATTCACCGTCATGGCAACCGTAACGCCTTTACCCGCCGCAAGACCATCGGCCTTGATCACAATGGGCGCGCCTTCGGTTTCCACGTGAGCACGGGCCGACGGCAGATCTGTGAAAACAGCGGATTTGGCCGTGGGTATATTTGCGGCCTGCATCAAGTCTTTTGCCCAGGCTTTGCTCGCTTCGATTTGTGCCCCGGCTTGACTAGGGCCGAAAACTTTAATATTTTTACGTTGCAAGAAATCTGTAATGCCAGCCGCCAACGGAATTTCTGGGCCAACTACAACAAGAGCAACATTATTCACCGTACAAAACCGGGCAATGCCTTCAAAATCATCCTGAGTTAAAGGAAGGTTCTGACACCTGGGAAGCGTTGCAGTTCCACCATTACCAGGAACGCATGTAACCTGGATTGACGCGTCTTGGACCAACCGCCACGCGATCGCATGTTCTCGTCCACCGTTACCCACCAGCAAAACTTTCACAGATTTCCTCACTTCAGATCAACCAATCCAGGAACTTCGAGTCGCGCTCAAAGCTCATTACTCAAAGCTAATCACTCAAAGCTAATCAATAGTATCATCGGGTCTTAACGCAAAGATGTCCGTTCCCCATCCCGCAGACTGCATGAAGCCGAAAAACATAACATTCCTGCTCCTCTTCTCCAGTTTGTTACTGGGATCCAATAGCTTGGCCGCTACACCGATGGTCACCCGTGAGGTGGAATATTCGCCGATAACGGCACCCGATCCTCAGCGTTTCCCACCAAATCCACTAGAAAAAGTGCTATCGGATCCATTAATAAGCGATCCCCAATTACTGATCGAACCACGCCGATCGCTCAATGATCTAGAAAAAGAAAAACTACGATCGTCTTTGGATGTGCTTTATATTGAGGGGCAGACACAATTTACCCAGAAAAAATCCGATGAAGCATTTCTAATTTGGTTTCGGGAGCTTCGGTTGCGCCGAGTTCTAGGATTTCGAGAGGAAATTTTTGCGCTGGCCAAAATCGGTGAAATTGCTTGGCAAAATAATCGGACTCGCGATTTACGGGATATCACCGAACGGCTTCAAGTCATTCAGATTAAAATCCAGCCGCAGTCTAATCCAGCTATTCCGAGTCCCATATTCGACGAAGCTAGTTTTCCTGAACTAAACGAATATTTAGCGATCGCCTATCAAGTCCTGCGTGCGCCTCAGCTTGCACTCTCCATCTATGAACCTCGGCTTCAAAGCCTGCGATCGAATGCCTTGCCCAATAGCTTGTCAATTAATCCGATCGAACTCTTTAAAACCCTTAATTCCATTGGACTGATTCACCTCGACTGGTTTCGGTATACCAAAGCTCAGCGGAACTATCAAGATCTACGGGAACTCTCTCGCCTCGCACAAAACCCGGCCAGCGAAGCACTTTATTTAATTCAACTGACCTATATTGCTGAGCAAAATCATCAGCCCAAAGATGCGATCGGGCCATTGCAAGATTTGATTGTCCTTTACGCTGCCCGACCCGAAGTCCAACCCGCATTAACCTTGCGCCTTGCTGAAAATTATGACAAAGCTCAAGACTTTAGCAATGCAGAAAAGAACTATCAAATAACCTTTACGCTCAGCCAAACTCTAAGTCAAAATTCATACGGCAGTAGCGCACTGTTTTCTCTGGGAGATTTGTATCGCCGCACCAATCGTTTCTCCGCTGCCGAACAGGTTTATGATTTTCTAGTTGATTCAGAACAAGCCGTCTACAACTTACACAACGCGATGAAAGCCTCGGATTCACTAGGGCAAATGCGCGATCGTCAGCAAAATTATCCCGGTGCGATCGTTGCCTATGAACAAGCAACCGCGATCGCCCAACGCCTCGCCATTAGCCTAGATCTAATCCAACCCCTTCGGAAACGTCTTGAAATTGCCCGTGAGAAATCAAACCTAGCACCCCAAATCATCCCGAGGGGCTAGTCATGTGATTTAAACTCCTTAAAAAACAACCCCGTCCTAACCATAAGAACGAGGCCGATTTCAGTTAATTCGACTAAACCTACGATCGCCTAGCCATGCAATTAACCCCAGTCAATTAAGCCATTCCATTTTCAATAGCCCAACGAGCAAGCTCCGTCCGGTTATGTAGCCCGGTCTTACCCAGCATATTACTGACGTGACTTTCAATGGTCCGTTGACTCACATTCAGTTCTTCAGCAATTTCCCGGTTCGCCATACCTCGGGCCACAAATTGGACTACCCGAAGTTCCGTTGGAGTCAATTCGACATCAAATGGAACTTTGATTCTAGGGGAGGAGTCTCCACCCTTTGAGTCTTTATGTTGAATTAGACGCGATGCCTGCTTCAACGAAGACTCAACTTGAGCAACTAGCTCTTCTGGCTCGAAGGGCTTGACCATATAGACATCAGCCCCAATATTCAGCCCCTTAACCCGATCCTGGCTTTGTCCCTTTGCAGAAAGGAAAAGAACTGGAATCCAACTCGTCTTTGGGTCCGATCGAATGGCACTCACTAAGGAATATCCATCCATTTCCGGCATCATGACATCACAAATGATCATGTCCGGGGTCTGCTGATCTAAGACTTCCAAGGCTTCTCGGCCATTCTCAGCCGTAACAACCTCATAACCTCGAAACTCCAGGTAGTCTTTCACCAACAAAATGAGATTGGGGTCATCGTCGATGAGCAGTAGTTTTTTCTGTGTCCCAGTGTTGGTGTCCTTCATTTTGACTTACTTTACCTGGATCTCAAAGAGGTTTACGGGTGTAGGAGATTCCCACAATTATCTGCACCATGGCTTCATCGTAGAAGATTACGGATGTCAGGCTTCAGATTTTCTGCCATGATAATGTGCCTATCTAGAAAGATGACCACATAATGAGAGAAAGTATCTCGCAGTAGTAAAATAAAAGTCATAATTCACGCTTAAATAGCCGACTTAGTAGAATGAATCCTGTCAAATCGATAGAGCGGGAACGAAATTTAGTTTAGAACTACACTGTAGTAATTACTGAGTCATAATTACTGAGTCATATTGTATACGGCTCAACCTCATTATTTCTCTGAACCTTAGGGTAAATCTATCGTAGGTTGGAGTTGTGGTAGGGGATGAGTCAAAAATACGTATTCCTGGACAATTTGATTATTCAGTAAATGCTCTTGAATAATCCGCTCAATCACCTCTGGAGTGGTGGCGCGATACCAAACACCATCTGGATAAACGACTAAAATTGGGCCTTGGGTACAGACGCGCAAACAATTGGCTTTGGTCCGAAACACACAACTTGGACGATCGATTTGTGGCACATCTAGTTTCAGGTCTTGCAGACGGCGCTTCAGATAGTCCCAAGCGATAACCCCTTCTGCTTGACTACAACAGATAGGCTTGTTGGGATCAGCACAAATTAAGATATGACGCTGAATATGTTGGAGACCTAACTTTTGGACCCGAGAGGCGAGGAATTCTCCGTCGTAGATTTGAGGGGTTTGAGTGGTGTTCATTTTGCTGTGACTGGGACTTGAGTGAGCAATCGATCGACAATGGATCTCGCCTGACGACCACTAGTGGGAATTAAGCGATGGGCCAATACGTAGGGAGCTAAGAATTTGACATCATCAGGAATTGCATAATCACGCCCTTGGATATAGGCATAGGCTTGAACCGATCGCACCATAGCCACCGTTCCCCGAGGACTCGCCCCCAAGGTGATTTCACCATCCTCTCGGGTCGATCGGACTAGGCGCAAAATATAGTCCTGAAGCCCCGGCTCGACTCGGATTTCTCGGCAAGCTTTCTGAAGTTGCTGAATCTCTAGTGGAGTGATGCAAGGTTCAATTTCTGTGACTTTTGTAGACGATTGAAGCCGCTGAATCATCTGAAGTTCTTCTTGTTCTTCCGGGTAGCCCAGGGATAGGGACAAGGCAAAGCGATCCATTTGGGCTTCGGGCAGGGGGAAGGTGCCTTGATATTCCACGGGGTTTTGGGTGGCGATCGTAAAAAAGGGAGTCGGCACCGATCGTGATACGCCGTCTGTTGTGACTTGATGCTCTTCCATCACTTCTAAGAGTGCGGCCTGGGTTCGAGGGGTAGCCCGATTAATTTCATCAACTAATAAAATATGAGCGAATACGGGACCGGATAAAAACTCAAACTCGCCCTGTTTTGGATTCCAAATATTCGTCCCCGTGACATCAGTTGGCATTAAGTCTGGGGTACATTGCAACCGCTGAAAGATGCCATCAATAGACTTCGCTAATGATTTGGCCAGTAGCGTTTTTCCCACTCCCGGCACGTCTTCAAGCAACACATGTCCCCCAGAGAGTAGGCCGACTAGCACAAGTTGAATGGCATGATCTTTACCCACGATCGCATAGTGGAGGTTTTCAATAAGACGATCAAGACGATCACGCATAAATGGCTCTGAGGAATGGTGCTAAAAAATCTACTTTCGGCTTCTCATCATAGCCAGAATATTTTAAAATTCGGAAAAAATATAATCCGATGAATCCATCAAACCTTACGCAACGTAGGAGAGACGTTGGCGGGCGATCGTACAGTCATTATTAATTTGCTGTTTGAGATCGTCAAGACTGCCAAATTTTTGTTCCGATCGTAAAAAACTCAACAATTCCACATTGAGCTGGCGACCATAGAGATCGCCGGACCAATCGAGCAGATGAACC
>JANXNM010000549.1 GCA_025354065.1 Synechococcales cyanobacterium 340R_concoct_173_sub
CGAAATTGGTCTGGATACTGGGCCACAATGTCCAGAGTTTGCGTTCCGATCGAACCCGTTGAACCAAGAAGGGATAAAGCTTTCACCGACCACTACCTCACAAAACATCATCCTTAATCTTACGGGTTTGGAGTGCGCAAACCATCACTCTACGCTGATAGTGAGCAGGTTATGATTAAAGATCTGTTCACTCAGCTGGAAGAAGAAGGCGAGCGTACCATATTTACCGAGAACTTGGATCTAAAGCCCCGTTGTTTTAGAGCGGCTTAAAATTTTTCCTAATCAGCAGCTACTCTTATGATTTACTTAGGTTTACAAGCAAGCGACGCAACCCTGATCCCCATCTCCGTATTTTGTACTGTCATCTGAAATCTGTGAAAGCTACTCTGGGTCTTACTATTCAACTCATTCCTATTTTCCCTCTCCCATCTTGTCATTTAGACAAGTTCGATCGGTGTCCGTAGGAGTGCCTTAACCTCATCGCAGTAACCATGAAACGTCTGGTGGCGCTTAATCCCGCGATCGCGATCGGGTAAGTTGATGGTCAACTCTTTTTGAATCCGTCCCGGACGATTGGCCAAAGTAAAAATACGATCGGACAAAAATACTGCTTCCTCAATGTCGTGGGTAATCATAAACACCGTCACCTTCGTCCGTTCCCACAACTCCCGCATAAATTGATGCATGGTTTCTCGGGTATGAACATCCAGCGCCCCAAAGGGTTCATCCATCAGTAACATCGTCGGTTCTGACACCAAGGATCGGGCGATCGCGACTCGCTGCTTCATCCCGCCGGATAGCTCACGGGGTAGGGCTTTCGCAAAGTTTTCTAGTCCTACCACTTGCAGAAAATAGCTCGCTCGTTCCCGCCGTTCTTTCTTAGAAACACCCTGAAGTTTAAGCCCGAATTCTGTATTTTGTTGAACCGTCATCCAAGGATAGAGTGTGTAATGCTGAAACACCATGCCCCGATCGGGACCAGGACTCGTGACGCGATTTCCT
>JANXNM010000580.1 GCA_025354065.1 Synechococcales cyanobacterium 340R_concoct_173_sub
GGATTCGGCAGAGCATCTTAAAACAGAAGAAGATATTCAATTGTATTTAGAAGCGTGTCTTGAGGAAGCAGATGATGATCCTGCTTTAATGATTCATGCGTTTGGCGTGATTGCGCGGGCTAGGAATCTGAGTCAACTGGCTCAAGATACGGGTTTAAGTTCGGAGGGCTTGTATGATGTGCTCTCTCCTGGTGGCAATCCGACCTTTGATACTGTGGCAAAAGTTGCAAAAGCTTTAGGGTTTAAGCTGAGTATTCAACCTATGGGTTAAGTACTTCGATCGTAGTTCCCGACAAGTTTTGATCGTACCCCAAAGATCGATTGTCACGGCTCTTTTCACGAAGACTCAATGATGCTGGGGATTCTGAGGGTGGAGCGATCGGCTATGTTTTAATAGAATTGAGCCACCAACCTAACAAAGGATGATTTTTGTGTGGTGTATATCTCCCATTGTTTTGGATAGATTCTAATTTTTTTCTCAATTCAGAAGAATCTAAACCAGCCTGTTGCGACCAATACTGAACTATCTCTAATGTTGATATAATTTGTAAATGAGGAACCTCTTTTTGAAATAAAGAAATAGCCCTCTTGTCATCAGTTGCCATTGACCAGCCACGATGGACTGCTATTGCAGCGGTAGAGGCTTCCCCATCATCACCTAAAGTAGAGGCGTAGTCAATAAACAGAGATTCTTCACTTTCAGACTTGAAATCAGTTAGGGTAAGTATCTGCTTTTCAATCGCTAATTGGAACTGAACTAAACTTCCGTTGCTCTCATCTTCAGAGCAGGGTAAATTATTCAATTCGTTTTTAACCTCCTCAGTAATTACAGTTTGGGCAGGAATGCAACTCAGAATATCAAAAAGACAACCTGAAGCTGCAAAATTAATAATACAACAAGCGTCAAGAAGTAAATGGGTGTTTATAATTCTCATAACTAGCTCCCACACTTCCTATGACCGACACAAATCTATTTGGGCAGATTCATTCATTATTCCACTTGAATAATTCTCACGTAATACTCCTGCAATACGACGAGATTCTAATCGATCAACATTGAAAAATTTTGCAAAACCACCTTCAGTAATCAGACCTTGTTCTAAAGCTTCAATTGCAAGATATTGATAATGGATGGGGAATTCATCAGAACGTTGTTGAATATCCTCCAACTCTAATTCTTGCTGAACTTTCTTAACCTTTAAACCTCGATCACGTAATCTCTCCCAAGTACCAGATGGTAATAGATGCATTTCCTCTAAACGATAGATTAGCGCTTGTAATGAGACGCCATAATAATGGGAAAGAGTAAACAAATTTGTCGGAGTGATTTTTCCATGAGTACGATACATGTCATTAAAACGTCTAAGTAATCCGCTGGTAGGCATTAAAAAATACTTTGGAAAAGTTTCAGCAAGTCGTTCACTCTCAGGCATTCTTTGATATTGTTCGTCATAATCAATTACTGACTTTTTCCTATGAGCAATAAAGTGAAGGTATCCATGTGCCATCGACCATCGACGGCGTTCCTCATAATGATCTAAATTAATAGCCATACAGCCACCAATTCTTTCATCATAGCTGTAAATTTCTGAGTACTTAGCGGGCATTTTTAAGTAGAAGATTCGTATTCCTACACTCTGCTCCAAAAAATCTCGAAGAAGTGGAATTGGTCCATCACCAAGTCCAAGTCTCAGCCGCTCAGCTATTGCAATGCTTTCAGCAGCAGCTTCAATAGGCATATTTTTCACATCCACTTCCTGAGGATAATTACGAGGAATAGGTGAATCCATTATCTCTTCAAGTTCTAGATAATTTTTACATAGTGCCTCTAAACGTTCAATGACTGGATTAATTCGTTCTTTCTCCTTCTGACTACTAAGATGTGCAGATCGAAACTGAACTTCAAAAGGTTCAATAGTAGGCGTAGATCTAACAAAGTCACTAACTGCTCGTCCGTAAGCACGGGAGAGTTTAATTAATTCAGTTGATTTAAGCCGACGTTCTCCTTTCTCAATCGCAACAATTGTAGTACGTGCAGCGTCAATCAATTTAGCTGCATCTGCTTGAGTTATGCCACACTTTTTACGTGCCTGTTGTAAAAGTCCTCCCAATTGATGTAAGTCAATGTTATTTAGAATGTTAGAAGTCATAGTTGTGTTCTCTCCTTCGACCTGGCAACCAACAAGAGGATCATAATTATATGTAGCCGTTTGTAAATCACCTAAATTAAAATATCGCTTTACAGACGTGATTCTGAAGTATCCCATTCATCGATATGTGACTGATAGAGGTTAATGATATGACTGCGTACGTCTTCAACTGTCATACTCTCTGTCAAAACTATTCTATCTGCAATGTCCTCTAATTCAGTAAATCTTTGAGTTAAAGCCTCCCATTCAGTATTTTGAGAATCAGAAACTCTGATCAACCTTTTGAGAGTAAGAATCTGCTCTTTCATATGTCTAAAGTGTAGTGTGATATCTCCTTTAGGCTTTTCTGCATGAGGAACTACGTAGAGCGTGCTGTCCTCTATCATTGAAGCAGAAAGTGACTGTTTTCTTAAGAGGCAAGATGAACAGTACCCACATTGAATTGGCCGCTTTCGATGTGGACTGTCACATGACATTGTTAATTGTACTAGTTTAAAAGCCTGGTTTTCAGACAATGACTTACACATTTTAGCTTTAGTCCAAAATAGAAAAGGATTATTAACTGTGAAAGGTTTTCCGAATAATTCTGATATGACGTCACTTACTTTAAGTAAAGTTAATGGATGAACAGATCGAGAATGATCAAGTCCTATAGCTGATTTAAGATAAGGAAGATTAATAGCTCCAATACCGTTCTCATACAAATACAAGGTATTTTGATTCATTAAATAAGCACAAGCTGAACCCAGAAGTGTAAAGACAACACCACGCGCGCGCGAAATCTTATTCTTCTTAAAGGAACCACTGTCAGAGAATCTTATAGGGACTCGACAGAGATGTAGCCGATTAGGGAATAGTTCGTTTAAAGCATTGAATACAACTTCTTGACGTGCATAGACTGTGTCATTACTACCTGTTCCAAATAGTAAAAATGATTTCTCAGGATCATTTTTGAGTCGTGTATAAAGTCCAGCGAGGGCATCAAGACCGCCACTCCATAGAGCAATCTCGCAGTCTTGAGGAATAGTAATTGGAAGAATCTGCTGTTGCTCAATAATTCTTTCTGCTAAAGTTCGTTTCTTAAACGTAAAAAACCATCGGCTACCAGTAGCCCACTCAAGTAGATCTGCTAGTTTCTCTTGGAATTTAGGAGTATTCATGTGTTCAAAATTCCGTACTGGGAGAATGATATTAATATATGTCTGACCCTGATCAAGCTTTTGCTCAGAGAGACGATCTGAAGCATGAATAGCAACCGAAAGATCAAGTAGATCTGCAATAATAGAGGGAAATTCCTGTATGCTTCGATATTTAAAGTCCTGATCAAATATACTAATCTCTACCGTACGATTGTCATCATGATTAGTATGGTCAAAAAATCTTATAATGCTATTGCCAGCGGGAGTAGGATCAAAATGCAACGTGTATTCTTTCTTTTGGCTAAAATTATTTCTCATGATTTTAAGCTGCCATCAAATTTTCATTGAGATCTATAGCAACTACATTCTTGCGCCGTGGCATTCGAATTTTTTCTATTCCCTGATCTATGGTTGCTTTTTTAGACCATTGAACTATTGCAGAAGAAATATCTATATCCATAGCATTGAGACGACACTTCATTTTCTTTTCGTCGATGTTTCCAGTGTCTTGAGCCTTGAGCAAAACGCGCATTTTAAATTCTGATTCATAAACTTCGCGTATATACCGACTTAAAATATCTATTGATATATTTTGCAAATCGACACTGTGGCCATATCTCAAATCATGCAAACAACTCTTACCTGCTCGAAGAATAAGTTCTTTCAGATTATGAGGTCCGTCATACCTTCTTACTAGACTGTCTAGATTCATACTCAACTCAACATAATTTACATATAAATTCCCGCCGTTAGTATCAATCGCTTGGCTGAAAATATCGGCTATATTTTTCGCAAGATTGATGGGGAGATTACCCCTTTTAATTAAATCTGTTCTGAGAGATTTTAGGGCCGCCTGAGAACATTCATCGTCACTAGCCTTTCCATCACATAGCCACCGATAGGGCTTCTGATAGAGTTGCCGAAAACCATTTCTGAGAATATCTCCATCAGGCATACCTGCCTCCTTTGATTACATTTCTACCATCAAGATAACGCCAAAATCTGACATTGTCAATACTTAAGAAGGGGATAAGGTGTCAAATGTCAGCTTTTGATGGATAAAATCTGAAGAGCTTATAAATTTGCGTGTTCAGAAGACAAGATCGGCCCCTTTAAGGAGCTGTTAGAAAATTCAACTTCTCTAAATTTTGTACCGTCTAAGAATCGCCCAACTCATCCACCATCCCAGAAGCCCGATCGCAAACCCTCCCAAACAAGCATCGCCCCACCTCAGCAGCCTACAGTGCTAACTCACGGAAGGACGATCGCGTTATGCACCCATTACAATCTGCGATCGCCTGACCTCGATCGTCGCATCACACAACATCAAAAGAT
>JANXNM010000645.1 GCA_025354065.1 Synechococcales cyanobacterium 340R_concoct_173_sub
ATTATTTGAAATGAAATTAGTGTTGTCAACAGTACTATATCAATTTCAATTTGAAAGTAATCTTGTCAATGATGTCAAAGCCGATCGGCGAGGTATTACCTTTGTGCCACCAGAAGCATTCCGATTAACCATAGTCTAGAGATTAATTGTCTAGAGATTAATTCGGTTATTTACCATCAAACCCACCATACCGCCCATCAAGCAGTGGTATACCGAACCCTGTAATGACAGTCGTTTCAAATCCGATCGGCGGTTACTTCACCACATCCATTCGGTCGCCCTCAATGTCATCTTCCAATCATTCGTCGTACATTGAATGCATGGAAAAACAAACCCAGAAGAACGAAATCGACACCAAAAAACAATCAACAGTCAAACTATTCTCAGTTCTTAATTCACCCTTATAAATTCAGAGAGAATCATTATGTCTATCTCATTTGTCCGTTGGCAACCTTGGCAAGAAGTGGAAACCGTCCGTCGGCAATTAGATCAATTGTTTGAAGAAATGGTTCCACTCACCCGAGAGTCATTTACCACCACCGTCAATCGCGCCGTCAGAGTCCCCGCGATCGAACTCACGGGCACTAAAAATGCTCTAATCCTATATGCAGAATTGCCTGGATTTGAACCTGACGACCTCGATGTTCAAGTCACCCGAGACTCGGTTTCAATACGAGGCATGAAAAAATCTGTGACTCAGACAGAACCGATCGAAACAGAATCCTCGGAACCCCGATCGACTAATGAAGTACCACGTGAAGCGAACACTACCCCCCCAACGCCTCACGTTTACACTTCCGAATTTCGCACCGGGGCATTCCATCGGGTGATCACTCTGCCTGTGGAAGTCGAGGCCGATAAAGTAGTAGCTGTTTTCAAAAATGGCTTGCTGACCTTGACTATGCCAAAACGAGAAGACGATCGGACTCGTAGTGTCAAAGTGTCGCTCTAGACTTATGGGTAAAGTCATCGTGGGAAAAGCGCACTGGAAGCCGAATTCAGCCACTA
>JANXNM010000678.1 GCA_025354065.1 Synechococcales cyanobacterium 340R_concoct_173_sub
CTGGAATGTTTAAGCGCGTTGCTCGATCTACGACGGTTGCCGTTGGATTGTTATAGATCAGAACCGTAACTTCGGCGTTTAATTGACCCGCATGGATAGCTTGAACGATCGCTTCAAAATTGCTGCCACTACCGGAGGCCAGAATGCCAAGTCGGACTCTTTGATTCGCTATTGGATCTACTGTTGGAGACTCTGAAGGTCCATCCATCGGATAAATAGTAGGTGAAATTAAGGCAGCTTGGTCCCAAGTCGTCATAACTAAAAATATTCCTGCAAACTAACAACAAGACCAACAATAAGACAGTGGACGTGCCTATTGAGGATATATTGAATTAGCGTGATTCCATCCCCATTCGATCGATCTCCTAACTCCTATGTCTTACGCTGTCGCCACATTTTATAAATTTGTTGCTCTGCCTGATTGCGAAATGCTCCGATCGCAGATTTTAGATCACTGTCAGCAAAATAATATCTATGGCAGCATCTTATTAGCTCAAGAAGGCATCAACGGAACGGTGTGTAGCGATCGTGTTCATCTAACCGCTTTTATTGAATTTTTGCGTCAAGATCCTCGTCTGGGTAACCTTACCACCAAAGAGTCAGAAAGCGATCGTGCCCCGTTCGATCGGTTAAAGGTGAAAGTAAAGCCCGAAATCGTTACCTTGGGTAGACCTGATATTAATCCCAGCGAACGGGCCGGAACCTACGTCAAACCTCAGGATTGGAATGCTTTGATTCAGGATCCAGAGGTGTTGGTGATTGATACTCGAAAAGCGTTTGAAGTCTCTACGGGAACGTTTGTCGGCGCAGTTGACCCCAACCTTGACTCTTTCCGTGAGTTTCCCGGCTATGTCGAAACTAATTTAAATCCTACGCAGCACACAAAAGTTGCGATGTTTTGTACGGGGGGAATCCGGTGCGAAAAAGCTTCAGCCTATATGTTGTCTGCTGGATTTGAGACGGTTTATCATCTGGAAGGCGGCATTTTAAAATATCTCGAAGAAATTGACCCCGAAGAGAGTCTTTGGGAAGGCGAGTGTTTTGTCTTTGATCAGCGGGTTTCCGTGATCCATGGCGTTCATCCGGGAACTCACACGATTTGTGTTGCTTGCGGTTATCCGGTTTCACCTGACGAAATGCGATCGCCCCTTTATCAACCAGGGCTATCCTGTCCGAGTTGTCATGATCTCTTAACAGAAACTCAGCAGCAACGAAATCGAGAACGAGTTAGACAACGGCAACAGACTAAGGCCAGAACGCTAAGTCTAGGAAATAAAGCTCAATAAATTAAATAGATGAAGTTGTCTATTAGCTATTCTCGACCGTGAAGCTTGAGGGTTAAACCGCTGTAGGCTGTCCGTCTAGCCAATCTAAAATTTGGCCTAACTCTGAAATTGACACCAGTCCGTATTGCCACAACACCATGGGCATGAGGCTGGGAGTTTTGTGGG
>JANXNM010000219.1 GCA_025354065.1 Synechococcales cyanobacterium 340R_concoct_173_sub
GTATTTCAGACTGAATACCAAACGGCCAACAATGATGAAGCTTTAGCCATTCGTCGCGTGTCGTCGTGGTGGCGCACGGGCGATGCCAATACCTACGAGATCCCCGAAACTGTTGCCTTCTCCGATCGGATTCTCAAAGCTTACCAAAAGCGAAATGGGGGCAAAGCCTTCGCAATGAATTCTGGCGAAAAACCTTCAACGACTTCGATCGGAGCAACTCCCGTTAAGCCTGCGGAGATAAAGCCTGTAGTACAGCCGACAAAGCCCACTGAAGCTAAAAAACCTGCGACGATCGTTCCCGTGAGTGCAGGGCGAAGTACGGTTTACGATCGGTATATGCAAGCCGGCTACCAGGCGAATGAGAAAAAGGATTATTCTAAAGCCTTGCTGTTTTTCCGTCGTGCTTTGGATGAACGCCCTAACGACAATTATGCAACGACTGCTATTCAGAATACTGAATCTAAGTAGTTAGCGTCCGTATCTTTCTAGTCAGTGAACTCAACCCTTACCAAATCTATGCTTAAATCTCTACTCCCCTCTTTGACCGCTGTGAGTTTAGCGATCGTCGGTTCAATGGCATTAGCTCAGAGTGCGATGGCGGTCACTTGGGTTAAGGTGACGGAAAATTCTGCAAAAGACGGTTTTTTTATTGATACGGATTCAATTCAGAGAAAAGGACAAACTGTCAGTTATTGGGAATATCGTGAATTCATTGAACCCAATAATGCATTCCTGGAAAATGATGTTGCCAAACCGCTGTATGGCGTTGTAATTCGATGGTCTGCTGATTGCAGTGCGAAAACTCAACGTCTACGTCGTGTCAATGCATTTACTAGTAATCGGGAATTGATTCAAAAGTTTGAATATGGTGAAAAAGGTACCCTCAATCAACCTCGCGCTAGTAGTAGTGGGTATGAAGTTTTGGAAATGGCCTGCAATCCACAAAAGCTAGACCAGCCTAAAATTACGCCTAAATAACCTAGGCTAACTAGACTAACCTTGAATCTACGCTTTTTATCCCCTAACGAGTGAGGCCAAGGTAGAGTTCACCGACTTGAGGATCATTGAGTAGATCCATTCCACGCCCTTCAAATCGATCGCGGCCCGATTCAAGAACATAGCCGCGATCGGACATTTTTAATGCTTTTTTGGCATTTTGTTCGACCAATAAAATAGCCATGCCCGATGCTTTGATTGCTTGAATTTGTTCAAACACTGATTGCACCATCAAAGGCGACAATGCGGCAGAAGGCTCGTCCAGTATTAATAGTTTAGGTTGAACCATTAGCGCTTTGGCCATGGCCAACTGTTGCCGTTCTCCACCTGAAAGCGTTCCGGCCCGTTGTTGCCGTCGGTCGCCTAATTGAGGGAATCGATCGTACATTTCTTGTTTTAGTTTTTTTGTGGGTGTGTTACTAATGTATGCACCCATCTCTAGGTTTTCTTCGACCGAGAGCGATCGGAATACATTGGAAATTTGAGGAACATAGCCAACACCTTTAGGAACAATCCGATCGGGTTTGAGTCCAGTAATCGACTCGCCGTCAAAAACAATGGTTCCGGTATGAGGAGTGATTAGCCCGAAGATTGCTTTGGCGAGAGTTGATTTTCCGGCTCCATTGGGTCCGATGATGGTGACGAGTTCACCGGGATAAACTTTAATGTTGATACCTTGAAGGATGTCTACGTCTTTAATGTAGCCTGCATGGACGGATGTGACGGAGAGCAACGGGGTGGTCATGGATTTGACGAATGGGGATGAAACTCAGTTAGCGGTATTATACAAGAGATTTCCCTACCCCTTAATAAAGGAGAACCAGAAAGAGTCTATAAATAGAAAAATACAAATGAAAGGGACTATCGAAATCCCGATCGTTAGAAGTGAGGCTGAACTCGGTGAATTTTAATAGGAATTAAGACACTAAATTAGCTTTTTAACTCCTTCTTATTTCACCTTCCACCGATCGATCAAAAAAATACCTATTGAAGACATTGCCATAGTCACAATCGTCCAGAACCATGCTTCTTCAACTGCTCCTCCTTCGACTGCAAAATAAATTGCCATGGGCATCGTTTGAGTTTGCCCTTTAATATTGCCAGCCACCATTAACGTCGCCCCAAACTCTCCCAATGCGCGGGCAAACGCTAATACCATTCCGCCCAAAATACCTGGAATTGCTAAAGGCAAGCCAACACACCAAAAGACTGACCACTCTGAGGCACAATCTATACGAGCTGCATCCAAGACAGACCGATCGATTTGCTCAAATGCTCCTAATGCTGAGCGATGCATCAATGGAAATGCGATCGTGACAGCAGCCAAGACGGCGGCGTACCACGTAAATATTAGTTTCACGTCCCACTGTGCCAAAATCTGACCGACTCCACCATTTTTACCTATTAGTACTAGCAAGATGAATCCAATAACAGTCGGT
>JANXNM010000718.1 GCA_025354065.1 Synechococcales cyanobacterium 340R_concoct_173_sub
AAGCGAATTAATCATGCCGAATATTTCTAACATCGCCGTCAAAACCATTACAGGTGAAGACAAAATGCTCTCTGATTACGCTGGAAATGTTTTACTCTGTGTCAACGTTGCGTCTTACTGCGGGTATACGGGCCAGTACAGTGGACTGGAAGCTTTAAATAAAGAGTATGGGGCAAAGGGACTGAAGGTCTTAGGCTTTCCCTGTAATGACTTTGGTGCCCAGGAGCCGGATAGTAATGAAAAAATCGCGACGTTCTGTGAAACAAGCTATGGGGTGACGTTTGAGATGTTTGACAAGGTGAAGGTTTTGGGTGGCAGTAAACATCCGCTTTATGCTGAATTGACGACAACCGCTCCGGCTGGAGATGTGAAGTGGAATTTTGAGAAATTCTTGGTCAATAAAAAGGGCGAAGTGATTGGTCGTTATCCGAGTAGTGCAACTCCGGCGAGTTTGGCCGGGACGATCGAGGCTGAGTTAGCGAAATAAGAGATCCCTTCAGCCTCCTTAGGGGGACATGAGTTAGATAGGGAGATAGATCTTAGCTATTTCTCTTAATTTCCTATTCCCCCTTCATGCAGAGAATTTACGGAGAGATCTACTCTTAACCTCTTAGTCCCCCTTATCATGGGGATTTGGGGGGATCGTATCTATCGAAACAATCCAAAATCTACAATTCAAAATGGCAATGAGAATCTTCCTGCGTCAAACCTCACTCCTCAAACTCATCACGGGCCGATCGGTTAAATTTCTCGCCGGAATCCTCATTGTCTTGGGTCTCACGCTTCAACTTGCGGCCTGCAATCCCAATAGCCTCACGCCAAAATCGCAAATTGTTCTGGCTCAACTCGGTAATCCAAAAACGTTTAATCCCGCCCTAGCTAATGAAATTCCGATCGTCTATGCTTACACGCACGAGAGTTTGATTGGCGAAAATGGCATTACAAAGGAACTTGAATCGGCATTGGCCGAAAAATGGGAATTCTCGCCCGATCGTCGCACTATCACCTTCACCCTGCGCCCTGATCTGAAATGGTCTGATGGTAAACCCCTCACTGCCGATGATGTCGTATTTACATTCCAAAATATTTTCTTTAATCCTGACATTCCCAGCGACGCCCAAGATACTTTTCGGATTGGTAAAGACAAGAAATTTCCGGCGGTGAAAAAGCTAGACGATCGGCGTATTGCTATTGTTTCCCCTGAATCTTTTGCGCCCTTACTTCGTCAAATGGGTTCCGCGCCGATTTTGCCAAAACATATTCTAGAACGCACTGTTAAAAACAAAAAAGACGGCAAATTAGAATTCATGTCTACTTGGGGAATTGGGACTCCGCCAAAAGATATTGTGTGTAGTGGAATGTATACGTTTGAGAATTATGTTCCAAATCAACGTCTGACGTTTAAGAAGAATCCTTACTATTGGCGTAAAGATGCTAAAGGGGGTGCAATGCCCTACATCGATCGGATTGTGTGGAAGTCTGTAGACAACCAAGATACTTCTATGATGCAATTCCGATCGGGCGGTCCTGATTTGGTTGAACCTATTCGTCCTGAAGACTTTGGCTTACTTAAATCTGAAGAAAAACGCGGTAAATTTACAGTTCAAGTGGGTGGATTGCGTCAGGGATTTAACTACCTTACATTCAATTTAAACAAAGGGACTCGCAATGGTAAACCGTTGATTGATCCGATTAAATCTAAATGGTTTAACAAAGTAGAATTTAGGCAAGCGATCGCCTATGCATTGGATCTCGATCGTATGGTTAATAATCTCTATCGTGGTATCGGCGATCGGGTTCATTCCAGCATCCCGACTCTCAGCCCGTTCTATTTATCTCCTGAAAAAGGCTTGAAAACGTATGCTTATAATCCAGAGAAAGCTAAGGAATTGTTGAAGAAAGCAGGCTTTGTTTATAATGATAAAAATGAATTGTTAGATGCAGATGGAAATCGGGTGAAATTTACAGTAGCGACTAATGCTGAAAATGCATTGCGCGGAAAAATGGTCGCTCAAATCAAACAAGATCTCGGCAAAATTGGAATGGAAGTTTCGCTTAATCAATTGGCTTTTGGAGTCTTGATTGACAAAATGGAAGGCTCGATGGATTGGGAAGCTGTGCTGATGGGATTTGGGTCGGGGGGGACAGATCCACACAATGGCAGCAATATATGGCTGACCGATGCGCAATCCCATCATTTCAATCGCAAACCGTCCGCCGAGTCGCCGCAATTGGAAGGGCGTATGGTTTCAGATTGGGAAAAGAAGATTGAGGATTTGCATATTCAGGGTTCTCAGGAAATGGATGAAGTGAAACGCAAATTGATTTATAACGAGTTTCAACAAATCGCTCAAGAACAAGTGCCATTTATTTATTTAGTGAATGCCCGAATCATGGCTGCGACTCGCGATCGGATTAAAGGGATTCAATATCCTGAGGGTGGTGAGGCCTTGTGGAATCTCCATGAATTAAATACGGTAGACTGAGCTTCTAGATCTGTTGCTGAGTTCTGAAATTGGAGTAAGATGATGGGACGACGAAAGCCTTGGATAATGAGATCGGCAATAACTGGACTTTTATTGTCGATCGCATTACTTTCTTGTCGATCGTCTAGCCGCCCCAATCAGACCAATACTCTCCATCTTCTTACTCCAACAGACCCCAAAACATTCAATTATGCTAACAGTGCTTCAGTTCCTAATGTGTTTTTGTTTAGTCATGAAGGCTTGACCCGTGAGAATGGCGCGACGGGTGAGGTTGAGCCGGGATTGGCAGAAAAATGGGAGTTTTCAGCCGATCGTAAACAAGTTATATTCACATTGCGACCTGATCTCAAATGGTCCGATGGCGCTGATTTGAATGCTGATGATGTGGTGTTTACTTATAATGATATTGTATTCAATCCTAAGATTCCGATCGAAGCTAAAGATCAAA
>JANXNM010000736.1 GCA_025354065.1 Synechococcales cyanobacterium 340R_concoct_173_sub
ACAAATTTTTGGTTGCTGAGGCGATTCTTCACTCCTTGAGCATCGGCTTGGGCACGGGCTAAATCTTTTTCGAGTTTGGCCTTAAGTGCGCTGATGTCTACTAGACCCGATAGGGGGATTAGGATTTGGACGGTGCCAACCATTGCGGTGAACATTTGACCATCAGCGCTAGTTGGGAGATCAGTTGCGAGATCGTCGATCGGGGTCACGGCAGTCGCTTCAGGAACGATCGGGATCTCCAAGGGTGGGACATCGATCGTATCTGCGCCTGTAGTTGAGCCGCCGAAGAGGTCGATTTTGAGTTGCTTGAGTTTGGCAAAACTGCGGGTGCGGGCTTCACGAGTTAGGAGATTATCCTTGACGTAGAAAATCGTGTAGAAGAATCCAATAACCTCAAGAAAATCCGCTAGTAATGCGAGGTTGTGGACGCTGTTAAAGGTCACTCGAACCACGTTGAAACCCAGCCAGATCAACCCCAGACTCCAAAGGGCCATAGCTAACTTGCTGTAACCAGAAAGAAGCTCTAGCAGGTCATCAGAGAGGTCACGAATATCGAGTTTTTCCAGCCAAGTACGATCGGCCCAAGCTTTACGATCGGGGACGGCTGCCGTTGGATCGGCGATCGGGACTTCTACGCCAGCGATCGGCGGGGCTACTTCAACGATCGTTGTTGGATCCGTAATGGTCAGCGTTTTTATTCGGGCGAGGTTTTGGATGTAAATCTGTCCGGCGGTGAGAATGGTACGTTCGCGATCGTTCTCTGATTGCAGTAGGGCTTCGATTTTTTCACCGGGCTTGATTCCCGCTTCAGTCCGAAGGTTGCGAATGGTGCGGATGGTGCCGATGAGCAATTCAAATTGGCTTTCAAGATCGGGATTAATCAAGCTCTCGTCTGCCGTGGGATAGGTCTCTAGGGCAAGACTAATTTGGCCTGTTGCTTCTTTTTGCACCACAGTATGCCAAATTTCTTCGGTGATGTGGGGCATAAACGGATGGAGTAATTTCAGTGTGCCTTCTAGGACTAGCGCCAAAGTTT
>JANXNM010000738.1 GCA_025354065.1 Synechococcales cyanobacterium 340R_concoct_173_sub
GCTGTCAACAGCATTGTGTCCAATATTGCCGTTCTGGTTCAAGAAATCCCGACTGGGGTTGCTCGTGCCGTTCAAGCTGTGGCCGACAAACAAGCTGCTTAAAAGCTGCTGAATTGAAGGCGTTGCAATGTGAATTGTGCCCTTCCAAACTGAACATTTTGAGATTGTAAAATCTCGTTTATTACTCAGGAGAATATCCATGTCTAAGGTTGCTGAAGTTATCGAAATCATGAAGGGCTTAACTGCTCTTGAGTTGGTTGAACTGAAAAAAGGCATCGAAGAAACCTTCGACGTTAGTGCAGCAGCAGCAGCACCTGTCATGATGATGGGCGGCGGCGGCGCAGCAGCAGAAGCGGTGGAAGAGAAGACCGAATTTGATGCCATCTTAACTGAAGTGCCTGCTGATAAGAAGATTACGATCTTGAAGGCAGTCCGTGAAATCACTGGATTAGGTCTGAAAGAAGCAAAGGATCTTGTTGAAGCTGCCCCTAAAGCAATCAAAACAGCAGTCTCTAAGGCTGATGCTGAAGCGATCAAGACTCAAATTGAAGGTATTGGCGGTAAGGTTGAAATCAAATAGTTTACGAACTTATTGATTTGAATTTTTGATCTAATATCAAAATTAGGAATGTCTTTCGAGATGTTCCTTTTTTTTTTGCAATCTGATTGCGATCCATACTGTGATTATTCCTCTTTTCCTGTATTCTTGAATCCGATATATCTTCCCTATTCCCATGCAAAATGCCCCCGAGATTCCCCCAAGTGCCTGGTCGCGAGAACTAGGGCAAGGCTGGAATCAACCTTATATTGTTCGCTATCCCAGTAATCTTGATGATGGTCCCTGGCATGGTGCGCCGTTGGGTGGGTTTGGGGCGGGGTGCATTGGGCGCGGGAGTCATGGGCAGTTTAATCTATGGCATATTGACGGCGGTGAACATACCTTTGAGAATTTTGCGGGTTGTCAATTTAGTATCTTTGAAGAATCAGCGGGCCAACCTCAAGCTTATGCCCTGGCAACTCAAGGCCCAGAAGATCGCAGTTTAGAGGCTTGGCAATGGTATCCAGAACGATCGGGAATCTATTCGGCGCTTTATCCTAGAAGTTGGTATGAGTATCAAAAAGTATTCAAAGCACAAATTACTTGTGAACAATTTTCGCCCATCATTGCTAATAATTATCAGGAAACCA
>JANXNM010000756.1 GCA_025354065.1 Synechococcales cyanobacterium 340R_concoct_173_sub
TAGCAGCGGCAATCAGTTCATCAACGCTCATCAGAGTCTTTCCTTATCATCAAGAACGCTTTTCTATTATAGCTGAGTAGCCGATCGCAATTAGTCTTTGATATTCGTCCTTAATGGTCAGACTAAGGAAAGGCGATCGATGATCTGAACGACGACCTCCGACCTGGATATCATTTTGATTACAGTAAAGCAATTTGGTTTCGCTTTACTATTCAGACTTCCACGATCGAAGAGACCTCCTCCATAATCATCTAGTTTGATCCTAAAGCAGCGCATTAGCTGCGATCAGAATTCAGTCAATGATAATTTAATACCTCCATATTTAAACTTTGAACTTCCAATTGCACTATCCAAAACTAGAAGTTTTTCTCGGTATTCTTTATAATTACTTGCTGATTTTGTATTCATCCTAGAATCAGTGTACAGCCAAGCCTGACTGTCTCTATATTCACCTGGCAAAAGCTTGCTATCGATAGATGCATATCTTGTTGAGAACCCCAAACGACCTGCATTAGAATTCACAATTCTTGGAGGGAAAATTGAAATCAATTGATCGCTATCTACCAGCCAAGACTCATGGGAACGGAACTCCGAATAATCGATTCGTCTCTCCGAATCCCAGAGACCAATCGGTTGATAGCGACGATTAAATAATAATGCTTTCCGATCAAACGTGTTAGATTTCTCGTCCAAGAAGTATTTAATACCATAAGGCAGATAAATATGACATCTATAGTAAAATGATAACTTAGCAGATCGGGGAGGCTCTCCTGGCTTTTGCGGTCTTGGACTAGAGGGATTTTCGACAAAATTGATGAGTGATTTTATGGATGCATACTGCTCGGAGAATAACAGATTTCTATCAGCATAATCCTCAAGTTCCATGAATTTATTTATTTTCTCTGACGATGCAGATAGAGTCATAACTCAATACCTCCAATTCAAATCCAAAATTCTAGATAGATTATACCTATAGCAACGCCACACAGGTACATTTGTTCCCCCTTTATTTAGACTTCCGATTGCTCAAACCGATCGCCCCTCTAATTTCCCTTAAGCAAACCTAAAGAGATCTCATCCTCTCAAGCCAAAACAGTTCTATTGTATTGAAGAACCAGAGGACTTTAGTAACAGACGATCGACCTTTCCTTCAAAACGATCGACAACTTTCTAATAATCATCAACGTTTAGTAGAGAATCATTATAGTCAGTCCAAAAGCAACAGTCTTTTGTTCAAAACGATCGGCGTTTAGTACTGAATCATCGATAGTTAGT
>JANXNM010000841.1 GCA_025354065.1 Synechococcales cyanobacterium 340R_concoct_173_sub
ATCCTGTTCCCGCAAGCCTCGGTAAACGATCGTCCGATCGTCGATATGAAGTCGTTCAGTAACACAATAACCCGTGAGGACAGAATCTTGAATAATGCTCATGGAAAAACCGGGGGCTTAGACAAAACAAAGGTGACATACTAACACTCCACAGTAAAGGGAGAGAACACTCACTTTCAAATATGCCCAAATTTGGAGAGATTCATCCATTAGCAATAATAAGAATTGATAGTTTCCTAGGATACAATTTTGGCGACCGAATATAAATTTCGTTATGCTTCATCTGTTGACATTTGCCGATCGAGTTATCTGGAATTTGTCGCTGGCTATGAAAACACAACCTATCGAGCCAAGGCAAAGTCTTTGAACGTGACTTAAAATCCATCAATTCTCTCAAGACAACCTGTAATTTATTACAAAATTATGAGTACTACAAATACATTCTAAAACATCATTTAATTTGGATTGTGTGAAGATCAAGTGAATGCGGGACAAACCCGTCCGATCGTTAGTTTTATTCACTCCGATCGCTGTAGTTCTGGAGAAGGCTGATGGTATTTGATTAAGCCTCGGTTATCGCCGTTCTCAAGATGGGCTAGGACGGTGGGATCGATTGCTTGGTGCTTTTGGACTGAGGTATGATTGAAGGGCTTGGATATGATGCAGCTTATGCCCGCCAAAGATATTTTTATCACAATGTCGTTTACAGCGCTTTGATTAAAGATGGCTGGACGATTACAGATGATCCGCTCACGCTCAAAATTGGTGGACGGTCAGTTTATGTGGATTTGGGTGCGGAGAGGCTGATTGCGGCTGAACGAGGAACGGAGAAGATTGCTATTGAGATCAAGAGTTTTCTTAGTCCTTCACCGATTCATGATCTGGAAAATGCTTGGGGACAATTCTTTATGTACGCCAGAACACTTCAAAAAAGAGATCCCGATAGATTACTTTATCTGGCAGTGAATCGAAACACCTTTGAGACGTTGTTTAAAGAGGAGGCGGGGGAATTGTTGCTGGAAGAACCGGGGTTTCG
>JANXNM010000888.1 GCA_025354065.1 Synechococcales cyanobacterium 340R_concoct_173_sub
CACCTCTAATCCTGAAGAATATTGCGGCGTGCATTCGACTCAAGATGCCTTAATGGATCGTTTGATTACAATAGATGTGCCAGAACCTGACGAACTGACTCAACAAGAAATCGTTATTCAAAAAACTGAACTCGATCGGGCGACTGCCATCACGATTGTTAATATTGTCCGGGCATTTCGCGAAGGAACACAATCCAGTGAAAGTTCTGGAATTGGAGCATCTGGGTTGCGATCGTGTTTGATGATTGCCAAAGTTTGCAAAGATCATGAACTCGAAGTTTCACTCGATAATGCCGAATTTCGAGATCTCTGTATTGATATTTTGAGATCCAGGTCGCCACTTTCGGTGGCTGAATCTACGACATTACTTTGGAATATTCTTCGTCCTGAAGCGAATATTATTAATGAATCATCGGTTCTGCGTGACTTGGTTCCTGTGCTCTCAATGTCGATAGTTGATGCAATTGAAAAACCGATCGTCGAAGCACCAGTTGAATTATCCATTAAACCTCCGATCGCTGAAGCTTTCAAAAAATCAGCCCAAGCCTCAATAGCTGCAACATTGGAAAACTTAATGGGTGAAGCATTTGAAAAACCGATCGAAGAGACAATGGCTCGCTTAAACGACGAAGCTATGCAGGGTGTTCTGGATGAAGTCCAAGAATCGGAAGATTTTATAGAACTTGCATCAAGTCTAGAATTAGATTTATTTGAGGCTGAGTCCCTTGATCCTCTGGATGGATTTGAATTTGTCACCTCTGGTTTGCCCTTAGAATCTGATAGATCCTTCGGTGGATTTGAGGAATTTGATAACGTGATTACTGCGATTCAATCTGATCAACCTAAGCTTGAAGATCAACTTCACCAATATTTAAAAACTTGTGAAAATGGTGCAAGGCTCTCCCAAATTGAAAGCGATCTCAGTTTACCCCGCAGCAAAGTTGTCGAGTCCATTCGTAATCTTGCTAAATCCGATCGGTTAGCTCAACGCGATCGACATTTCTTTGCGATCGGATAGCCCCCCCCGATCGAATCTTCTAAACCCCAAGCCCCCAGTTTTCACCATGAACCAACTCAATAGTCCTCAACGCAGCCCGATCGCTACGGCCACCGGGGGATCCAGCCTCGCTGATGTGCTTGAGCGTGTCCTCGATAAAGGCATTGTGATTGCTGGAGATATTTCCGTCTCCGTTGCTCAAACGGAATTGCTAAATATTCGGATTCGGCTCCTGATTTCATCGGTGGATAAAGCGCGTGAAATCGGCATTAATTGGTGGGAAAATAATCCTCACTGGAGTTCTCAGAATTCACAGCTT
>JANXNM010000889.1 GCA_025354065.1 Synechococcales cyanobacterium 340R_concoct_173_sub
CACCTCTAATCCTGAAGAATATTGCGGCGTGCATTCGACTCAAGATGCCTTAATGGATCGTTTGATTACAATAGATGTGCCAGAACCTGACGAACTGACTCAACAAGAAATCGTTATTCAAAAAACTGAACTCGATCGGGCAACAGCCATCACGATTGTCAACATTGTCCGGGCATTCCGCGAAGGAACTCAATCTAGTTCAACATCTGGAATTGGAGCGTCTGGATTACGATCCTGTTTGATGATTGCCAAAATTTGTAAAGATCACGAACTCGAAGTTTCGTTAGATAATTCCGAATTTCGAGATTTATGTATTGATATTTTGAGATCCAGGTCGCCTCTTACGGTGGCTGAATCTACGACATTACTTTGGGATATTCTTCGTCCTGAATCGAACATTATTAATGAGTCATCGGTTCTGCGTGAATTGGTTCCTGTGGTCTCGATGTCTATTGTTGATGGGATTGAAGAGCCGATCATTCATGGGATTGAAGAATATATTGAATCTCCGATCGCTGAAGCGTTTGAAGGATTAGCTCAAGCTTCTATCGCTGAAACACTCGAAAGCTTTATTGATGTAGCCTTTGAGCCACCGATCGAAGAAACAATCGCCCGTCTAGATAATGAAACTATGCAGGCTGTTCTTGATGAAGCCCAAGAATCGGGAGACTTTGCAGAGCTTGCATCGAGTCTAGAATTCGATTTCTTTGAGGCTGCACCTCTTGTATCTTTGGATGGATTTGATGAAGTTGAAGATACGATCGCCACAGTCGTCACTCTTGAAGAATCTGATGAACTTCTAGAATTTACTCTTGAAGATCAGCTTCATCTATACTTAAAAAGTTGTGAAAATGGTGCAAGACTTTCCCAAATCGAAAGCGATCTCAGTTTACCCCGTAGCAAAGTTGTCGAGTCCATTCGGAATCTTGCTAAATCCGATCGGTTAGCTCAACGCGATCGACATTTCTTTGCAATCGGTTAGCTTAATGCGATCGAACCTTTCTAAATTAGTGTTTGAACTCTCAGCTCCCAGCCCCCAATTTTCACCATGAACTCACTCAATAGTCCTCAACGCAGCCCGATCGCTACGGCCACCGGGGGATCCAGCCTCGCTGATGTGCTTGAGCGCGTCCTCGATAAAGGCATTGTGATTGCTGGCGATATTTCCGTCTCCGTTGCTCAAACGGAATTGCTAAATATTCGGATTCGGCTCCTGATTTCATCGGTGGATAAAGCGCGTGAAATCGGCATTAATTGGTGGGAAAATAATCCTCACTGGAGTTCTCAGAATTCACAGCTT
>JANXNM010000065.1 GCA_025354065.1 Synechococcales cyanobacterium 340R_concoct_173_sub
GTGAGATTCGGTTAGGCTATTTAATTTAGCTTGCTGATCTTTGTAGTCTCGCAGTTCACGTTGGTAATGATCCGTTGCAGCTTGTAAATCAGGTTGAGTTCTTAATGAAATCTCTTGGAACCTATTCCAAGCATGATAATAGAGCGGATATTGCGTTAAAATAACTCGATCAAATTCCACTTGGTCTTGATTGAATTCAGGATAATTACTGAGCTGTTCATCGCTTAATAATCCCTGTTCATGCAGCATTTCCAAACTAATCAATAAAGGATTGCCTGCGATCGCCGAATAACACATATAAGGCGAATTACCATAGCCCGTCGGACCTAACGGCAACACTTGCCAAAACTGCTGTTTAGATTGTGCCAAGAAATCAACAAATTGCCGTGCCTCGCGCCCCAACTCCCCAACGCCAAATCGACTAGGGAGAGATGTGGGATGAAGCAGAAGGCCACTGGCACGGGAAGAAAGCATATATAGGCCTTAGATTAAAATGATTGATCTGAACATCAGCATACCATGGGAAGAATTCATCAAAACGGTGATTGAATACCTGAATCCTATTTGAGCAATCCCTCGGCAGATGTTTCTCTTGCGATTTGTTTACCTTCATTCAACAAGTAGTCTAAGAACTCTTGTGCAATGGTCGAAAGTTGTTTGCCTGAGGGATAAATGACATACCAATTTCGAGCGATCGGAAATTCCACCACATCTAAAATCGCCAATTGATTCGTCAATCCTTCAAGCGCCATTGTATGCTTCGACAACACCGACAAGCCCATTCCGCCTGCGATCGCCTGTTTAATCGCCTCATTACTCCCCAAATCTAACCGTACTTTCAGCGAAATTCCATGAGAATCAAACAATCCTTGAGCTGCCCGCCGAGTCCCGGACCCCGGTTCACGCATGATGAAGGGTTCTTGTGCTAGCCGTTCAAGGGAAATATTTTTCTCACCTACTAGAGGATGAGTCTTCGGTGCAAGGACAACCAAAGGATTTTCCATAAAAAGCTTAGAGTGAATATCTAAATCTTCAGGTACATGACTGACAATATACAGATCATTACGATTGCTCGAAAGTCCTTCTAAAACATACTGATGATTCGTCACCGTCAGAGAAACATCAATGCCGGGATAACGATTACAAAATGGACCCAGAATGCGCGGAATTACATATTTAGCTGTGGTAATTGCAGCAATCCGCAAGGCACCTTGTTTCAATCCTTTGATATTCGCGATCGCCATTTCAAAGCGTTCCATTCGCTCAAACATATCTTGACAAGTCGCAAACAATTCTTTCCCGGATTCTGTCAAATATAGTTTTTTACCCACTTGCTCAAACAACGGCATTCCCACAGTCTTCGACAATTGCTTCACCTGCATGGAAACCGTTGGCTGTGTCAAAAACAACTCCTCAGCGGCTCGGGTGAAGCTGCTATTACGCGCTACAGCCTCAAAAACTTTCAACTGATGTAATGTAGCATTTTGCATTTTTAGATTTCCCATGGGAGCCATACCTGGTATAGAGTGTATTCTATGAAACGATCGAATTAGATCGGTGTTTATCTATAGAGTTATTGGTTATAATAGACCAATAAGAGCGTAAGCTCCCTTCCAATTTGAGTCGCACTTGAAAAATTGAGAATTTTGAAGGGAAATCGAATTTATTGAGTAGATATTCTCTAGCTCAATAAACTATATGATGACCATCAGACTTCCGATCGCAAGGGCGACTTTTTTTAGGGATTTTTAGGAACGTGGTGGTGGACTGTGCGGCAATTGCAGCGGCTAAGAGTTGTAACTCAGCAAATTCAGGACCAATTCGTCACTTTAACAGCTGAACAGCAGCATTATTTATCTCGTGTTTTACGCCTACGATCGGGCGATCGGTTTTTGGCATTGTTAGATTCTGGGGTTGCGTGGCTGGCAAAATTGGAGGATGACGGTGCTGAGCTTTTGGAGCCTCAATCGGTGGAGAGTGAATTGCCGTTGAATGTGACCTTGGTGATCTCGTTGCCGAAGGGAAGTGGGTTTGATGATGTGGTGCGGCAGGTAACGGAGTTGGGAGTACGTCGGATTGTTCCGGTGATGAGCGATCGGACGGTGCTGAAACCTAGTGCAAATCGTCACGATCGGTGGCAACGTATTGCGGGGGAAGCGACTGAACAATCGGAGCGATCGCAGACTCCGACGGTTGAAGAACCGATCGATTTTTCGCGTTATTTGAATGAATTAGAACCGCCCAAGTCTAATGATTTACGATATTTTTGTTGGGGACGTGGGGATTCAGTTCATTTGTTGTCACAACTTCAAACTGATTTGCTAGCGGGCGATCAAATTGATATGACTATTAGTATTACGATCGCCATTGGCCCGGAAGGTGGCTGGACGGATGAGGAAGTGACTCGATCGGTGAAGGCTGGATTTGTTTCAGTTTCTCTGGGAAAACGGATTTTGCGGGCAATCACGGCTCCGGCTGCGGCGATGGCGATCGTCGGTGCGGTTATAGAGGCGGATTGAATTTAGAATTTTTAGATGTTTGATTTGGATTCGATCACGTTTTTAGGGCGAGGCGATCGGTAACATTCTACATCTGTATTAGTAACTGGTCATATTCATCATGAGTACCAATCCAATACCAATAAATCCGCTCACCATCCAACAACCCCAGCGCTCGATAATTTAGACTTATTCGCACCGAATATATCGGAGGCTTTGGTTTGACCCGTTTGAACTGAAGGCTTGGATGATATGAATCTTGCATCCAAAGTATGTAGGCTTTCTGCGCTTGTTCTTGTACCGCGATCGGTAATCTATTCAGAGCTTGCCAAAACGCTTTTATAACACTAGATTGCATGATTAAGCTGAGAAAATCTCATTTAAAGGAATCGTCTCACCCATCAAGATTTCTTGACGAACTATGATTGCCATCTTTTCCCACTGCGCCTCACTGGTTTTCTCAAAATTCTTCTCCTATCGCAGATCGTCATTCAACTCTGTCAGAAGCCGAGATGCGATTGCATCCTGTTGATCATCCGGAAGTTGTTCTAGTTGTGAAAATAGGTCTCGAAGTAATTGAGTCATATCGATTCACAGTTAAAGAGCAAGAATTGATACGGGTTATTCTATCAAAATTAGATCAGATATAGCTCGAAGCGTTCGATCGCCACTTTCCCCTTCACCTGATCAAAAGCGATCGCTGTCATTTTGTTGATTAAAATTTAAAAAGCGATCGCCTAGAAATCACGACTCATAGTACTAGCGATCGCCTACAGCAAACCCTCTAGCTACCAAGCGAAAGCCCCGGACTCTATCCGTTTACAAGGATGAGTGACGTGATGAAGGTACCTAGAGGCTTGGTTGCAATATGCAACAATTTGATGTACATTACAACAAGTTTGATTGAGGTTTTACCATGTCTATCGCAATCAGAATTTCCGATAATTTAGCCCAAAAGGCAAAAAGTCGATCTAAAGCGATGCATCGCTCAGTTGCGGGTCAAATTGAATATTGGGCGGCAATGGGCAATATCCTTGAAGACAATCCAGAGCTTTCATTTGGCTTTGTTCAAGCAATATTGATTAGTCGTGAGCAAGCTAAGAATTCAGAATTAACGCCCTATGAGTTTAGTGAATAAATCCGATGGGTGAGATTCAAGTTTTTCAAACGCCCTTATTCTCAAAAATTAAGAAAAAGTTAAAGAAAAATCAAATCAAAGATCTTGATAATGCTGTAAGAGAAATCATCAAAAATCCCGAACTTGGGGAACAAAAAAAGGGTGATTTAGCCGATGTGTGGGTCTATAAATTTAGAATGGTTGATCAAGAAAACCTCCTTGCGTATCAATGGGATGAGAAAACGAGAACTTTAATTGCCCTTGGAGTTCATGAAAACTTTTATCGTGACATCAAAAAATATAAAAAATTCTAAATTTCTAAAAATTGCTATAGTATCTCTGCTGTCGCTTCAACTGTTTTTTCTAACTGAATTCACCCACACTAGTTACGACTAAATGTGAAAGTTGCGATCGCCTAAAAATTACGCCTCACAGGAATAGCGATCGTCTTTAACAGATTGATTGTTAATGCGGTTGTCAGTGCTAGAGAATGTAATGCTGCCAATGATTTATGCGGCTGTACCCCGATCGGAACGGATTAAAGCGGTCACCGAAGCACTTGCTAAAGTTGGGTTAGCCGATCGGCTCAAAAGTCGTCCTGGTAAACTATCAGGCGGTCAACAACAGCGGGTCGCGATCGCCCGTGCCTTAGTTAATCATCCAGCTTTGGTATTAGCTGATGAATTGACGGGGGCGCTAGATTCCATAACGTCTCATGAGATTATGGATTTGCTGACGGAACTCAACAAACAAGGTACGATCATTGTAATTGTGACCCATGATTCATCAGTGGCATAGCACAGACGAAGCAGACGATTCATATGGTGAATGGTGTATTTGTTGAGGCGGCGATCGGACATTAAACACAACATTTCTTTAGTACGATTTATTTTAAAAGAACAATACAGATTTCCTTCAGTTTATACTCAATGCAAATATATTCTCTGAAAGAGGTTTATATATCCGGGCTTAATGATACAATTTTGAACAGCAATAGAATTTCTAAATAAAATTATTTCTTTCTTCTTATGTGACAATTATGTGAAAAAAGATCCATGACTCTCCCCACCTACTCCCTTTTGATTGTTGAGCAGTCCTTAGAAGTCCAAGAGCAATATCAATGTGACCTGCAAGCTAATTCAAGCCGTACTTACCAGTGGTTGGCAGCAACATCGATCGCAGCAGGAGTGGAGTTATGTCAAACTAGTGCCATTGATGTAGTTTTGTTAGGTGAGTCTTTAGATAGCAGCAATGCGCTGACCTTTTTAGAGGCGCTATCCGATCGGAAGAATCCTCTGATGAGTCGCCCCAGCGTTGTCATGATCTCCGCTACGGTTGATGCTAGAGTTGCTGTGCGAGCCATTAAACTAGGAGCAGAAGATTATCTAGTTAAGCCTGTAACACCAGAACAATTGCAGTTAGCCGTGCAAAGCGCGATTAAAACAGCCCGATCGCAATGGCAGTTCAATAGCGATCGATTTCAAATTTGTATTGATAATATGATTGATTGCGTTGCTATTAGCTCCGCGATCCGCGATTCGACAGGGAAAATAGTTGACTTTCGTTTTGACTACATCAACCAAAGCGCGTTAGCTACTGAGCAAATGGCCGATGTTGAAATGGGGTTAAGGATGTGTGAAGTCCTCCCCGCTCATCGCGAGACAGGGTTATTTGATGAGTATTGCCGGGTGGTTGAGACCGGGGAACCGCTGGTTAAAGAAAATTTAATTTATTCGGATAGGTTGGGGACGCAGCGTTTGACGGGTGCCTATGATGTCCGGGTTAGTAAGCTAGGGGATGGAATAGTCGGTGCTTGGCGAGATGTCACCCATCGCAAACAAGCCGAACTTGATTTACAACTAGCCAATCAACAAGCGCAGGAAGCTCGAGATCAATTAAATATTGGGATACAGGTCGCAGGAGTCGGGTTGGCGCGGTTTGATTATGATACCGATCGGGTCACACTCTCACCCCAAGCTGCTGCAATGTATGGCTTTGCTGCCGATACATTAGAAGTATCGCTTACTGATATTCATGCCACCTTTCACCCTGACGAACGCGCCGAACTCCTAGAAAGTATCGAACAGGTGTTGAATCCACAGGGTAGGGGTTGGTTTGCCCGCGATCATCGGGTCGTTTGGCCTAACCATAAAGTCCGCTGGTTAAACGTAAACATGCAAGTTTTCTTTGATCGATCCGGTACAATTCGCCGTCCGACTTATGTAATTTTGGCAGCGATCGACATTACCGATCGTAAACGCACCGAAAGCGAAATTCGTCAGAGTGAATCCCAAATTCGGCGTATTCTCGACGGTTTGTTTAGTTTTGTCGGTATTATGACCCCCGACGGGACACTGATTGAAGCCAACCGTACTGCTTTAGCCGCCGCTAGGCTGACACCAGAAGATGTCCTAGGTCTATCAGTCCCTGATACCTATTGGTGGTCTTACGATCCCGCGATTCAAGCGGAACTGTGGACGGCGATTCATCAAGCCGCCGCTGGCGTAACTGTGCGCTATGACGTATTAGTACGCTTAGCTGCTGATCACTTCATCACCATTGATTTTGCCTTAGTACCTCTGTTTGATGCGACCGGGCGAGTTGAGTTTTTGATTCCTTCTGGGATTGATATCACCGATAGCAAACGGACAGAAGCGGCATTGAAAGACTCAATGGGTCAGATAAAGGATTACGTGGAACGGATGACATTGGCATTGGATGCCGCCAAAATGGCATCGTGGTACTGGGATTTAATCACCGGAGAAATTACTTGGAGTTCCTATTATGAAATATTGTGGGGCTATCAACCTGGAACCCCTAATCGCAGATATGAAGACTGGAGCAGTAGGATTCACCCTAACGATTTGCCCAGAGTCGAAGCTGCGATCGAGATGGCTAGGCAATCACAGACCGATTTCTTAGAAGAATACCGAGTGATTTGGGCCGATGGTACTCTTCGTTGGGTAAAGAGTTTTGGCCGATTTTACTTTAATAATGAGGATGAACCCTACCGGATGATGGGCACGGTGCAAGATATAACCGATCGTAAAGAGATAGCAGCAACGCTAGATCTGAGTGAAGAACAATTGCGTCTAGCGACTGAAGCCGTTGATCTGGGCATGTGGTTCTGGCATTTAGGTGAGGATCGCTTAGTCTTTACAGCGGGCTGCAAGCGGTTATTTGGCTTTGATGCTGACACTGAAATAACCTATGAGCGCTTTTTGGCAGCTCTTCATCCAGAGGACCGCAATCGTACCAATGCCGCTGTGGAACGGGCAATTAACGAGAAAACAGATTATATGATCGAATATCGGACGGTCTGGAGCGATCAAAGTATCCATTGGATTCTAGCCCAAGGCCGGACATTCTATAATGACCAAGATGAACCGACTCGGATGATTGGTAGTACTCAAGACATCACGGCTCGTAAGCAGGCAGAAGTTATTCTACAAGGGTACGCTGATGAATTAAGCCAAATTAATATGCAGTTGATGCAAACTACCGAACTAGTTAATCAACGCAACCAAGAGTTAGATCAGTATGCTCACATTGTTTCCCATGATTTAAAGGCTCCGCTGCGGGCGATCGCTAATCTTTCCAACTGGATTGAAGAAGACCTGCAAGGAACAATGTCAGCCGATGTCCAGGCTCAAATGACTCTGCTGCGTAGCCGCGTGTACGGGATGGAAACCATGATCAATGGGCTGCTTGACTATGCTCGGGTAGGCCGGAGCGATTCAATAGTTGACACGGTTATAGTGGAAGAACTCTTGCTTGAGATAATTAATACCGTTGTCATACCGTCCACGTTTACTATTACCCTTGCCCCAAATCTACCTACCTTTGATACAAAACGCGTACTGCTGTTTCAAGTATTTATTAACCTGATTACCAATGCTATTAAGCACCACAATCAGATTGACGGTTCCGTCCACATTTCAGTTGCCGATCGGGGTAAATTTTATGAATTTGCTGTAGCTGATGATGGACCTGGGATTGCGCGGGAATATCAGGGTGATATTTTTACCATTTTCCAGACTGGAGGATCCAAGAATCAACAAGACAGTACGGGCATTGGGCTAGCGATCGTCAAAAAAACAGTGGAAACTGAAGGCGGAACAGTTTGGTTGGCGTCGCAGGTGGGCCAGGGAGCAACATTTTACTTTACTTGGCCCAAATAACTGCATGTCTCACCCCTACACCATCCCAATCCAACTCCGGCCAAGCCTACACCTCTACCGGACTGGTCGAAGTTTAGTTTGTTTTAAGTAGAACGTTTGCTAAATTTAGCCCGGAGTTCGGCAGCAGCTTCATTTACCGCTTGCTTGGCTTTGTTCATGACCGCTCTAAGTTCCAAAGAACTCGTGAGTAACACCCGTATAATCTGTGGCATTAACTGTGCAACACCAGCATTGCGATATTTTCATTTTGACAAGTAGCGATCCTGCTTCATACACAAATACCCGTCCCATCCCCTAATTTAAAACATTCCAATGCGATCGCCCAATCTTCTTGGGTTTTTACGACAAGAACTTTGAGGGGTAATTCTTCAGGTGAAATGACTTGATCGATCGGCTGGGCAAGATTACGATCGGAATCAATCTGTATACCGAGAAAGCCTAATCCCTCACAAACAGACGATCGGACCAAAGGCTGATGTTCTCCAACGCCCGCTGTAAATACCAATGCATCTAATCCCCCTAAATTTGCGAGCATTGCACCAATCTGGGCACGGAGTCGATAGATATAAATGTCAAATGCCAATTGTGCACGGGAATCGTGTTGAGCTATTGCTGCTAGAATTTGTCGCATATCACCGGATTGTCCAGACAAACCTTGCAAGCCCGATTCATAATTCAGCAGGTGATCTAATTGTTCTACTGTATAGTGCTCTTCCCGTAAAAGATAAATCAAAATTCCAGGATCGATCGATCCCGATCGGCTCCCCATCATCAAGCCTTCTAAGGGTGTAAATCCCATGGTCGTATCAATACTTTTGCCATTCCGAACCGCCGATAATGAACAACCATTACCTAAGTGACAAATAATCAGTCGTAAATCTTGGAGATTGCGATTTAAAAGTTCTGCCGATCGATGCGCACAATATTCATGACTAATTCCGTGAAATCCATAACGCTGAATTCCTTTTTCATACCATTCATAGGGCAGAGGATAAACTTTAGTGACATCCGGTAGATCTGAATGAAAAGAGGTATCAAAAACGGCAACTTGAGGAATGTTACCTAATCTTTTTTCGATCGCAACGATGCCTTCTAAATTCGCAGGATTATGAATAGGTGCAAAACAACTAAGTCGATCAATCTCCGCCTTTACCTGTGAATCAATCATGACACTTTCACGATAATCCCGTCCTCCATGCACCACCCGATGTCCCACAATATCAATTTTGTCTAAATCCGAAATCACCTGTGTAGAGCCGGAACATGACCGATCGAGGACTTCAGATAGGAGAAGCGATGGGTCAGCCATGGCGATCGCTTCTTGAATATTTACACCTTGATGCGTTTGAATTTTAATTTCACATTCTCCCTCATGATGACTCCAATCTAGTTTGGCTTCCCAAAGTGGGGATATAGGACGAGTGGGCAAAGGGTGCATTAAATCGTAAAGTGCCATTTTTTGGCTACTTGATCCAGCATTTAAAACGAGAATATTCATAGAAATTGCCCTAGTGAAACTTAAAGGCTATTAACTTTTCACCCATCTTCTAAGAATTCCATCGCCAGTTGATGACATCCGGTAGATCTATTCCATGCTCATGGGCATAGTTACAACATTCAATTTGTTTATTTTTAAACTTCTCCTTGGCATGAGCACCGATCGTCCGTAATTTTGCAACCCGGTCAATTACATCCATAGCAAGGCTAAAGCGATCGATGTTATTGTTAATCGCTAGTTCTAGTGGAGTATTAATACTCCCTTTCTCTTTATAGCCACGAACATGAAGATTATGATGATTAGTCCGGCGATAAGCAAGACGGTGAATTAACCAGGGATAGCCGTGGAAATTGAAGATAATGGGTTTGTCTACTGTAAATAAACTATCAAAATCACGATCGTTCAGGCCATGGGGATGTTCGGTATTGGGTTGTAGTTTATACAAATCCACCACATTCACAAATCGAATTTTCAGATCAGGAAATTCCGATCGGAGCAATGCGGTTGCAGCCAACGCTTCTTGAGTTGTGACATCGCCTGCTGTTGCCATCACTACGTCTGGTTCAACGCCTTGATCATTACTAGCCCAATCCCAAATCCCAATCCCTTTCGTACAATGTTCAATTGCACTATCCATATCCATAAATTGCAAATGAAGTTGTTTGTCACAGACAATGACGTTGATATAGTTACTACTTCTTAAGCAATGATCGGCGATCGATAGGAGGCAGTTCACATCTGGCGGTAAATAAATTCGAGTGACAGACGGACTTTTATTTGCTACTAAGTCCAGAAAACCTGGATCTTGATGGGTAAAGCCATTATGATCCTGTCGCCAAACGGTAGAAGTAATGAGTAAATTAAGCGATGAAATGTCTTCACGCCAAGACAACTGCCGACAACTTTCTAACCATTTTGCATGTTGATTAAACATTGAATCAATCACATGGACAAATGCTTCATAGGTCGAGAAAAAGCCATGGCGACCTGTGAGCAAGTAACCTTCTAGCCAGCCTTCTAACGTGTGCTCACTCAGCATTTCCATGACTCGCCCATCGATTGAGAGTTCACCCCCATCGTCATCTTCCGGCAAGTATTCTTCAATCCAGAACTTCCGACTTACTTCATAGATAGCATTCAATTTATTAGAAGTCGTTTCATCGGGACCAAACACTCGAAAGTTTGTCATGTTCTGTTTCATGATGCCTGCCAGAAACTGTCCCAAGGGTTTGGTATTTTCTGCTTCCTGCTGTCCCGGTTTACTCACCTCAATGCCATAGTCACGAAAATCTGGCATTTTTAACGCTTGCCGCAACTTCCCTCCATTGGCGTGGGGATTAGCACTCATACGACGGCTACCCGTGGGTGCGAGGTCTTTCAGTTCAGGAATGAGTTTCCCAGTCGGCCCGAAAAGGTCTTCTGGTTTGTAGCTTCTCATCCAAGCTTCGAGTTGTTGCAGATGGGCCGGGTTCTCATGAATTTTCGCTAGGGGGACTTGATGCGATCGCCAGGTGCCTTCTACTTTATGTCCATCGACTTCTTTCGGTCCTGTCCAGCCTTTGGGAGTGCGCAGTACAATCATCGGAAATCGCGATCGTTTTATCTCTTCGCCACTGCGGGCAGCCTGTTGAATTTGCTGAATCTCTTGAATACAGTGCTCTAATGTAGCCGCGATCGCTTGGTGCATTGTTTCTGGATCACTACCTTCTACAAAATAGGGCTGGTATCCATAGCCCTTAAATAAATCTTCGAGATCCTCATGACTCACGCGAGATAGGATGGTAGGATTATTAATTTTATATCCATTCAAATGCAGAATCGGTAATACTGCCCCATCACGAGCAGGATTGATAAATTTATTAGAATGCCAAGCAGTAGCCAATGGTCCCGTCTCTGATTCACCATCACCCACCATCACTACACTGATCAAATCTGGATTATCAAAAGCAGTGCCATAAGCATGGGAAAGACTGTAGCCTAATTCACCGCCTTCATGAATTGATCCAGGCGTTTCCGGCGTACAGTGACTCCCGATTCCACCCGGAAAAGAGAACTGGCGAAAGAAGTTGAGTAAGCCATCTGTATCTTCACTTTTACCGGAAAAGACTTCTGAATAGGTTCCTTCTAGATAAACGGGTCCCAGAACACCAGGGGCACCATGTCCCGGTCCCGCTAAGTAAATCATATTCAGATCATATTTCTTGATTAGGCGATTGCAATGGGTATAAATAAAACTTAAACCAGGACTAGTTCCCCAGTGCCCCAAGAGGCGATTTTTGATGTGTTCGGATTTCAGCGGTTCTTTCAGCAACGGATTGTCCCGCAGGTAGATCATTCCGACCGCAAGGTAGTTACAAGCAGACCAGAATGCATGAATTTTACGTAATTCTTCTGGGCCGAGGGGAGTCCCTTGAATAGTCGATCGGGCATTTCCGTAAGCACTAATTGAAGGATCGAAAGCTCGGCGATCTGAAGTGATAGTCATAGAGTACTATGTCGTTCCTTAAAATTAGTTAAATAGTGCATTAAACAATACTAAGATTATCATATCGCTCCACGGGTTGAAAGTGCTAAACAATACTAAATCTATCCTCTCGCTCCACGGGTTGAAAGTGCTTCTGCCTGCTGCTTCGCCATCACCTGCTGATGCTGCTTTTGAAGCGTTAAGACATGACAGGGCGCATGGTGAAGAACATTGTTGCTGATACTCCCTCCAAAAAATTCCCTTACCCCACTGACTCCCCGTCGTCCCACCACAATCAAATCACTCCCCCACGTCTCGGCCAATTCACAAATCATCTTGCTCGGATCCCCGACACTTTGAGTAAATTCCATTTCAACCCCAACGGCGATCGCTTCTACTACTAAGGCTTTCAACCGATTAATTCCTGCTTGCTGCCGATTTTGCCAGCGCTCCCAATAGGCTTCCATGGCGATTTGAGTAATCCCACTGTAGGGATCACCTGGATAGAGGTTATCGGCGGCTACTAAAACATGGAGGACCATCAGCCGGGATTGATGGAGTTGAGCGAATGCTAGCGCTTGTTCAAAAACAGACTGACTAAATGCTGAGTCATCGATCGCTACTAAAATTTTTGAGAACATACCTATACCTTCACTTAATCTTTTAGAATCTAAGGACTGGAGTTGCTACAGTGAAAACCAAAGACGTTAGGTAGGAGAGGTTAATAAGTTAGGTAACGTTCATAACTATTATATTCTATTGGATTTAAGAAATAGAGAACTATGTCTCTGTATTCTCTACCCTTAGCTTAATTTTCGTTCCTCACGATCATATTAAAATATTTTAGACATCAATCTTTATTTAGCTTTACCAGTTACAAGAGCGGCAACTTTTATAGCGATATTAACAATATTTATTTATTGGATCATAAGTAAATACCTATACTAAAATTTTAGGCCAAATTGATATGCTTTATGTTCGAATAACGGATCTAGAAAGCATCTCATACTTTCCATATTCATCACTATTGTAAACTTGTAATTCTCCAATGCCTTTCCCCATCAATAGTTCTTCTATCTTTGACATTTCGGTCGCTGTGCCGTCGACAATGAGTAGATATCCCCCATTGACGACATATTCCGTATAGAGCTTTGCATTTTCTTCTGGAATTCCTACCCCAATCAATCCGCCTAATAATCCACCCGTAGCAGCCCCGAGCGTGCCGCCAGCCAATGCAGTTGCGATCGCAGTTGCAGCAGCCCCGGCCAAGACAATCGGCCCGACTCCAGGAATCGCTAATGTTCCTAATCCAACGAGTAGCCCTGTGAGTCCACCGATTGCCGTGCCCGTCGTGGCACCTTTTTTTGCCCCTTGTTCTAAATGAGTTGTTTGGACAACACCTTCAACGATCGCTTTACTACTAGGAATACCATCCTGAGCCTCATCACTAGACTCAACAGCATCTCTTACAACAAGTGAAACTTGACTCATGGTGAATCCAGAACCTTGAAGAAGATTTAGTGCATGTTGTGCAGAGGTGTAGGTTTCAAAAGTTCCCATTGCCCGCTGTGGGTGAGTAATCATTCGTGTTCTCCTAGAGCGATTGCTGAATTAATGTTTGTTCAAACTATTTGCTCATTTTTTTCACCTTATCCTTCACATCTCCAGCAGCATTCTGGACCTCTGCTTCTGCTTGCTTAGCTTTACCTGCAAGTTGATCTTCAGGACTATCCGTTAATCTACCAAAAGTATCTTGGACTTTGCCCTCTACACTTTTAGCTGCAGCTTTGGCTTTGTCTCCAAGTCCACCATTGGTCACATCGTCTGCCGCATCGTCAATTCCTTGACCGACATCCGCTGCTTTATCCCGAGCGGTCGCTTCAGCCTGTTTAGCCTTGCCTTCCAGTTGATCCTCCGAGTCCCCCGTGACCTTACCGATCGTCTCTTGAATTTTGCCTTCTACATTCTTAGCAGCAGCTTTGGCCTTGTCTTGAATACTCATAACGGTAACTTCCTAGTTTCTAAAACTGTAATCTTAGCTGTCTACATTACTAATTATAGAGAGAAGATTTTATCTAGTAGTGTATCTAAAGTATTGCAGGCAAACATTCTAAATGAAGATGCTTAGTTTCATTTTTCACTTTATGGGAGAACTACATCCTATAGGAGAACTACTATGCTATGTTGTGAGCGTTGAGTATAGTTCTGTCTTGCAATATTAACTACCTTATTTGCAATTATCTCAGCATTTGTTAATGCTCAAGTAATAACGTTCAAGTTTTTAAGGGGGTTTCACAATTATGACTAAATCAAAGCAAAGCAATTTTTTTCGGAAGTTTTCTCAAAAAACATCGTATCTTGTGGGTACACCGGGTGCCTTCATCTTAGCACTTACAGTCGTGATTGTTTGGGCTGCAACTGGTCCACTTTTCCATTTCTCAGATACTTGGCAGCTCGTCATTAATACCAGCACAACCATTGTGACTTTTTTAATGGTGTTCTTAATCCAGAATACACAGAGCAGAGATGCCAAAGCTATGCATCTTAAGTTGGATGAAATAATTCGGGCATTAGATGATGCTCGCGATAATTTGGTAGATGTCGAAGATGCACCAGATGAGGAAATTAAAAAATTGAGTCAACAATCACGTAATTTACAGAAGGGTTTAAGTAGAGAAGAATCATTATCATAGTTAATACTTGGTCCAGTTGTTGTTGGTCCGATCGTGGAGTATTAGCAGGTGCAACAGGTTCTGTTTCAGTATGAATAATAAATGGTGTCTAGTACTCAGTTCAATCAATGTACGATCGTCAAGTCATTCAAGTGGCCCAAGGGTTAAATCCAACGTTCAACCCTGTTAAGAGATGTAGTATGCATTAATCTCCCTAGTAATTATCTAATTGTCGATTTTGATATTTAGGAAACAGTAAAAATCAAAAAAGTGGGAGATACTATACAAAGACCTACTAGTTTACCAAAACCTTCTAGAGTGAGATTACTTAACCCATGAATATTCTTTTCCAACCCCTCCAGATGGGTAGTCTGACATTGCCAAATCGAATTCTGATGGCTCCGCTTACTCGTTCTCGTGCGGAAGATGAGCATTTACCCACTAGTTTGATGGCTGAGTATTATGCCCAACGTGCCAGTGCTGGATTGATTATTGCTGAAGCAACAATGATTATGATTGGCAACTCTGCTTTTTGGCACGAACCGGGAATTTATTCCGATGCCCAAGTGGCCGAGTGGCAGAAGACTACAGATGCAGTTCATGCTGCTGGCGGTCGGATTTTTCTGCAAATTTGGCATGGTGGTCGGGCTTGTCATCCCCTACTGAATGATGGTCAGCAACCCATTGCTCCTAGTCCGATCGCGATCACAGATGATGAAGTACATACTCCAGAAGGTAAAAAGCCCTATGTGATGCCACGAGAGCTACGTGATGATGAATTGCCGAGTATTGTGGCTGGTTTTAAGCAGGCGGCGGTCAATGCAAAAGCCGCAGGGTTCGATGGTGTAGAAGTTCATGGTGCTAATGGGTATCTGTTGGATGAGTTTTTGCGAGATGGCTCGAATCATCGGATGGGAGCTTATGGAGGCTCGATCGAAAACCGAGCAAGGTTGCTGCTTGAAGTGATCACAGCCATATCTGATGTTTGGGGAAGCGATCGTGTTGGGCTGCGGATCTCACCGCTCAACAGTTTCAACAGTATGATTGATAGCGATCCGATCGGATTGTCTACCTGGCTCGCAACCAAACTCAATGACTACAATCTGGCTTATCTCCATGTGATGCGGAGTGATTTTGCGCAAAAGCAGCATGGAGATATCTTGACTCCGATCCGTGCTCACTACAACGGAATATTGATTGGCAATATGGGATATACCGCCGACGAAGCCACTGCTGCCATTGAAGCGGGAAAGCTTGATGCTGTTGCTTTTGGGACTAGTTTCCTAGCGAATCCTGATCTGCCAGAGCGGATTAAACTCGGTGCTGCACTTAATCAACCCGATCCAGCGACCTTTTATTCTCAGGGTCCAGCCGGATACACGGACTATCCAACCTTGAGCAACGCATAGAAGAACTGCTGGGTGGATATCAGGACGGGAGCGAGTGATGAAGGACAAGCTGATTGAGTACAAGCCGAGCAGCATGGACTAGATTCGCTAGAAATTTATGACTGTAAATGGAGTAACCCAAATGAATACACAGGCGTTGATAGAAATTACAAAAACCTTGGTCGCAAGCAACAAGGGAATACTAGCAATGGATGAAAGCAATCCCACTTGCAACAAACGATTTGCTAAGTTGGGAATTCCTCAGACTGAGGACTATCGACGCGCCTATCGAGAGTTAATTGTCACCACACCCAATCTTGGGGATTACCTTAGTGGCGCGATCCTGTTTGATGAGACTATCCGCCAGAACAAGCAAGACGGTACTCCCTTGGTTCGAGTTGTCATCGATGCGGGAATCATTCCTGGTATCAAAGTTGACAATGGTGCTCAGGATATGGCGGGTCATCCCGAAGAAAAAATTACTGAAGGACTGGATGGATTGCGCGATCGTCTTCATGAGTATGCGCAAATGGGCGCTCGTTTTGCTAAGTGGCGGGCAATCATTACGATCGGCGATCGCATTCCTAGTAGAGCTTGCATTGAGGCTAATGCCCAGACCCTTGCTCTGTATGCAGCGTTGTGTCAGGAAGCTGGGTTAGTGCCGATCGTCGAGCCAGAAGTACTGATGGACGGATCCCATACATTAGAGCGCTGTGGGGAGGTGACGGCGGAAGTTTTGCAAACACTTTTTGCTCAGTTATATAGACAAAGGGTGTTTCTGGAAGGCATGATCTTAAAGTCCAGTATGGTTCTGTCAGGATTGACTTGTTCCCAGCAAGAATCGGTAGATAATGTGGCTGATGCAACGGTGCAGTGTCTTCTGCGATCGGTTCCTGCATCCGTTGGGGGGGTTGCGTTCTTGTCGGGCGGACAATCTGCCGAATTAGCCTCAATGCATTTGAATGCGATGAATCTTAGATTCAAATCAAGAGTTCCTTGGGCTTTGACGTTTTCTTTTGCCCGCGCCATCCAGCAACCAGCGTTGGAACTTTGGCAAGGCAAAGACTCTCAAGTATTAGAAGCACAGCAGGCTTTATTACATCAAGCTAAATGTAATTGGGCAGCGTGTCAGGGTGAATACAAGTCGCCGACAGAAGGGACATGAGCGTGAGCACAAATCTTTCTGCCCTCTTACGACTTTACCTGATTCGGCACGGCGAAACTGAGTGGGCGCTTGACCGTCGGCACACGGGTCTTACAGACATCCCATTGACTAAGAATGGCGAGAATGAAGCCCGATTACTAGGCAAACATCTGCGGGATATTCAGTTTGCCCAAGTGCTGACCTCTCCGCTCCAACGTGCTCAACAAACCTGTAGCTTGGTCGGACTAGATCAGGTTCCGAAAATTGAATCAGATCTGACCGAATGGGACTACGGCGATTACGAAGGCAAGCGCTCTGTGGATATCTGTAAAGAACGCCCGGATTGGAGTATTTTTCGGGACGGTTGCCCCCATGGTGAAATGCCCGCCCAAATTTCTGCCCGTGCCGATCGGCTCCTCGATCGGCTGGGCAAGCTGGATGGCAATATTGCTCTTTTTTCGCACGGTCACTTCGGTAGCGTTCTGGCGGTACGCTGGATCGGGCTAGCGGTAGTTGAAGCGGAGCATTTCCCCTTAGGCACAGCGTCGGTCAGCCTTCTTACCTTCAACTCCCATTACCCCACAGTGCCGGTCATCGCGTTGTGGAATGCTGCCCCCCAATTTTAGAGTCATTGACCTTCAGTGATGGATTACTTCAGTGGTGGACCTTAGTGCATGGGTCTATGATAATGTGCCTGTAATCCACACTGAGTTAGCAAATTGTCCAGACTGGCTATCGTTATCAGTAATGGTCAATGGAGAAAATTTTCGGCTCGATCGCGGTGACATTTTGGGCGTTGCTGATTTAGAGGATGAAGAAATCTCTCCAAGTACCGGAAAATCGTTCTAAAGTTCTAGTGCTCATACCATAAATCAGCAACGCCCACTAATGGCCTGCGCGATCGGTTAAACGATATCGATACTCGCCTATCATCGATCAAAACCACCATAGAGTCTGCCCCAAAGGAAACTCAAGCGGTGGTGGAAGCTAAATTGCATGAAGTGAAAGCAAATCTAGATACAAAGCGCCATGAATTTGCAACATATCGAGCCAATCTTCTGGAACTAGCGGAAGAAAAGCAAACTGAAATCCAGTCGAAGGTTGAAGAGTGGAAGACAAAGCGACAAGTCGGAGAACTGAACCGTCGTGCCGAACGCGCCGAACACTATTGCAGCTAGTTGTGTCCTTGTCTATGGCTGCGGTCGATGAAGCAGAAGAGTCAATTTTAGAAGCGATAACGGCTAGATTAGATGCCGATAAAGTGAAATTAGCTGATAAATTGACAGTAGCTTCATAGTTGTAGCAAGATAGTTAGTCAGTGTTTGAAAAATCGAAGATTATAACTTGAGACCCGATCCCCCATAGTCCCTCCGCCCTTTGCTTGCGCAACGCTCCGCGAACGGGCAGGCTACGCCACAAAAAATGGGGAACAAGAAAATATAATTCTTAGTCCTTCTTATTAAGGGGAATTTAGGGGAGCGGGCCTTTTAACGCAACGAAAGAACTTCTTAAACCTTCTCTAATAGTCTCAAATATTTAATCAAGGAGAACATAATGGATGTCCAAATGTCGAAGGTCCATCAAACTACCTACAAGGCAATCTTTCAACACCCAGCCGCCCGAAATCTTCAGTGGCGTGACGTGCGATCGATGCTCAATTCAATCGCTGATGTGGAGGAAGAGCATAATGGCCATTTGGTATTTACGCGGCATGGTGAGAAGCTGACCCTTCATCCGCCAAAGAACAAAGATTTATCCGATATTGAGGATCTGATGAAAATTCGTCATTTCCTAGAACGATCGGTGGTTCCCTCATCGTCGGTTGCTGGCGAGGGTAAGCATTTACTGGTTGTAATTGATCATCGTGAAGCGAGGATTTATCAGACAGAACTGCATGGTGAAGTGCCCCAACGAATCGTACCTTACGATCCCTCAGGTTCATATCGGCACCTCCACTATGTTGGTAATGAGGCCGATGGTCATCAACGACAACCAGAACTCAAGTCTTTTTATGAGGCGATCGTAGAGCGACTGATTGGGGCAGAAAAGATTTTAATTTTTGGTAGTTCAACTGGAGCTAGCAGCGCCATGGAACAACTGATGCTCAATCTCACTAAAAATCATCCCGATTTGGCGAATAAAGTCATTGGTTCAGTGACGGTCGATGAACAGCATAGGACTGAAGATCAGTTACTTGCACAGGCGCGGGAGTTTTACAGGGCCAGCGAACTTCAAAATGCTGACGACTGATAACGACCCGTGTGAGTGGGATCTATTCAAATCAATTCCTTCGATTAGTTCTCCCGGCAAGACAGTATTTGAGGAGATAAATACTGTTCCGAGTAACGTTTTAATTTCAAAAAAAACATGAAAACATTATTAACAAAGTTTGCATTGCTCTTTGCTCTACCGATCGGTGCCTTCGCTAATTTTTCCTTACCTGCCTCTGCTGATTCGACGGCTGACCTCATCCTCAGCTTGCGATGCCAGGGTGGCTACGACATCAATGTTTGGAAGACTTACGCTTCCGGTGAACTGCTCTATCGATCGACGGGTAACAGCGGTGATTTAAGTTTGAGTGGAGGAACAAGCCAAGCTACAGAAGGCGTTCGAGTGTATCGGTTTTGGAATGATAACTATCAATATTGGGTGTGGGATGGCACGCTGGATAGCTCGAAAGCTGGAACTTTAGAGGTATATCAAAACAATCGTATCTTGATGAAACGATCCTGTGCACAAAGATAAATTACATAGAACAGATTATGTATCTTTTGAAACTCATTGAGAGTGAAGATCTTAATTTCCGATCGCAAAATAAAACGATCGGAAATTTTGTTTCTAAATCAATGTCTGATTGCACAGGTGAAGATATTGTACAAAGCTTAAATACCCTGTAGAAGAAGTATGCCTAATATAGTCAGTCAGCAGATTTTACTCAAGCGTTACCCAACTGGAGCACCAACAGAGCAAGATTTTACCTGTGTTGAAACTGCCATTTCCAAGTTGGGTGATGGCAAAGTACTTAACCGGACTATTTACCTTTGATTCAACACTCGCACTACAGGTATTTTTGAGCGCTTGGGAGTCAACGATGATTAAGGTGGTCCATTTAGCTTTTTTTTAACTGTGTATGTGTTGCCTGATGGAGCAGGGTCATTAGTTTCTCAATAGCACCCGCCGCGCGCCATTGTTTGTAGTGCCAATAGACGGTTGAATAGGGAGGAAGATCTTTCGGTAAGTCTCCCCAACTACAGCCATTTTTGAGTTGATAGAGAACGCCATCTAGAAGTTC
>JANXNM010000095.1 GCA_025354065.1 Synechococcales cyanobacterium 340R_concoct_173_sub
ATCAAATCCTCGATCGCCACCTCAAACGCCCGCGCCAATTTAAGCAATGCCGTCGCATCGACCATCGCCATACCGGATGATCGTGCATAGGTTCGTAACGTGCTGTATACAACACCAGAACGATCGGATACTTCCCGCAGGCTCCATCCCCGATGTTCTGCTAGCTCACGAATTTTTAACCGAACTAAACCCATGCTTGACAATGACTAGATCTCGTCATTTAATGAATGTTATTGAGTGACTAGATCTAGTCAAGCTACATCTGTCATTGAATTTTGCGATCGCCTCTTGCCTGGAAAACATCAAGGCGATCGTTCCCCACAATTCATGAGGTATGGATATGATACCAGCGGAGTTGCCGGATGCGGCAGGCTCAGTCTATCGTGCGAGGCTATTTCCTTGGTCGGTCATTCGATTGTTGCCAGATTGTCAGCGATCGGTTCTGGCGAGATTTCGCAAACGTAATCAGGCGGAGGAGTATGTACGATCGGTGAAACGAGTGAATTCGGATTGGGATTGTACGATCGTGTTTGATCCGGTGGGATGGTGAGGGCGATTCAATGAGGGCCGTTTGTTCTGGAATGAAGAATCGATCGGCCCAATATTTTCGATCGAGGTTTTCCTGAAGTAGCCATACAATTGATTCATCCTGTGATTCATCCTGAAAGTTGACGATATGGATAAATCAATTACAGAAGCTCAAGACTTGCCGCTTCGCTGGCAGGAGGTTGATGACGGTATTATCTATTCTTTTTCGGGGAATGGACGGGTCTCCTTCCGCTACAATCAGGTTCGGCTTGGGCTTCTTTATGATCCTCTAGGAAAGCATCTTCGGGCAATTCGTAAGGGGTTTGTTTCGCCGAAGGGGAGCATTGGACTCGTACCGTCGGAAGAGCCTGGGTATGATTTTAAATCTAAGGTGTTAGGGAAAGGGGGCGATCGTCGATTTCACGGCACAATGGTAGAAGGAAGGCTTGAGTTTCCAGGTAAGATGACGAATCACTAGGTGAGGTAGATTGTATGACGATCACTCTTAAGGCCCATTCAGTTTGGCAAAATGTGAGCCAAGCGTTAGAACATATCGATCCCTACGAAATAGCCCGCTCGCATTTGATTGCTTGTGATTTTGAAATCCAGGGATATTGGGATGAGGACGATCGCCCTTACGAAAGTATTCGCTTTACAACTGCACCTCAGCCCGAATTGATTAGTCGATCGTTGGGGATGAATTCTAGCGCCGCAAGTCGATGGCTCCAATTGAAGTATGAATTGACGATCACTGACTCCGGCTCAAAGGAAAGTATTGGTCAGTTACTGCTGGTTTTGAATGAGGATCTGGAAGTAGTCGATGAAAATTGGGTGATTGATTTACGATCGCCTTATGTTGTGGCAGTTGCAGAATAAGTTGGAGCAATAACGATCGGCCCCGACCATAGTCTCGATCGAGGTTTTCCTAGAGCAGCTAGCGGCGTTGCAGGAGTATCCAACTTTGTATTAGTTCGTTGGCTAGGAATTCTTCTCTTCCTCGAATTGCATATTTTTCAATTTTATTGATGGCTTCTTGGATGTCTTGCATTCTTTCTCGATCGTTTCTCACAAGGTTCGAGCCTCCTGCAAAATCTCGTTGCGAATTCTAGGTTTTAGTCCCTCACTGGTTACAATATCGACTTTGATGTTAAGTAAGTTTTCGATATCTCGAATCAGTCGGACCGGAAACCAAGGACTTATTTTGTCTAAGTCATAATCAACGAGTAGATCTAGATTGCTATTTGGGGTGGCTTCTCCTTTCGCAACGGACCCGAATACTCGTACATTAAAGGCACCATGTTGAGCAGCGATCGTCTTAATTTCTTCTTCTATGGCTGGGGTCAAGTCGTCAAGAGTCATGATTTCACCTCAATGGATTGCCACCTAGATTTTAGTATTACCTAAATAGCTTTTGGCGTGAGTCTTTTTACACTACTTAGATCG
>JANXNM010000135.1 GCA_025354065.1 Synechococcales cyanobacterium 340R_concoct_173_sub
GTAAAAGTGACGGTTGCAGAAGTCGCAGGTGTCACGGTAACTCCGCTTTCGACTATTGATGTGAATGGTGGTACGGTGCTGCCGAACGATGTTGTGAACTACGAGTTCAAAGTCACCAACGTCGGTAATGACACCACTGGATTTTATATTCCTGGAACATCCGTCGTAACAGGTCCGGGGACTGCAACGCAAGTTCAGATTGTTGCTTACATTGCGCCAGATGGTACACGTACACCTATTACACCCATCACGATCGCAGGGGCGGGCCAAAATACTACCGCCTTAGGCCTACCCTCGATCGCAGGTGCTCCATCTGGAGTGATTCCACCAGGTTACTCCTTGGTGCTTAGTATTCCGACGACGATTACTGCCACAGCGTCTTCCGGTTCTGATGTGGTGGTGCGGATTGGTAATACGGGTTCTAATGACAACGGTACGACGACCCAGAATATTGATTCTAACGGGTCTCCTTCTGCTAAGACCGATCGAATCTACACCGTAGATTACACCGGAATCTATACTGGTGAAGCTATCGGAAGTCCGGCTGTAGAAAAAGAAGGTTCTGGAACTCAGACCGTGAAAGTCGGTTCAACCTCTCAAGCGTTAGCTACCATCTTGAAAACCCGTACAAGTTATTCCACTGGACCTTCAGCGACACTTCTGAATGATGATGTGATTGGTTACGGGTTAGAACTGAAAGTCGAATCTACTGCACCAGCGGGTAGTGTCGGAGTGACTCCCGGTAAACTGACGGGTACGACAATGAAATTCACGACAGGGCCAGACGAAGTTCGGATTCTTCTTTCTGATGCTGTCCCTGCTCAAACTCAGCTCATAGATGCAACTGTCGCAAATATCGCTGCACCTGCTGGATGGGAAGCGGTTTATACCCTTGATGATCCTGCCACAACCTCTGCATTATCCGCTAAATGGACGAGAACCTTCACCGCAAGTGCGAAGCGGATTGGTTTTATCCCAACAGCGACAGGTGTAGTTCTTGCAGAAGGCACAGTAATTAAACCCTTTACCTTTAAAGTCGTTACGAGTGGGGTTTCGACGACCGCGACGACGGCTAACATCGCCAATATTGCTCAAGTCTTTGGTCAGACCAATGGCGCACCTGTGACGGCTCCCTTGGTTTACGATGAATCTGGAGACCAACTGCCGAGCAACTTTAATGAAAATGGGACTCCGGGAACCACGGCAGGGATTACCCCCAGTTCAGTTGGTCTTCCTTATACCAATCCGAATGCGATTCCTTCTGGTGTAGCAGTCCCAGCAACCGATGGAGTTGATAACAACAACAACAATACGGGTACAGGTCCCGGTGGTGAAGATAACGTCACCACGATCGCAGTGGCTGGAACAATTCTAAACGGACCTAAGGGCGTACCGGGTGCAGTCGGACCGACTAATAATAATGATGACTTTACCAACCGCAGTACACCAATTCCTGCTGGAACTATCCCATTGATTCCGGGTGGCATCGATCCCGCTGCAATTACCTTTACGAATTCCCTCAGTAATCCAAGTCCAACGGATCCGTTGACAAATGTGCTGGTGGTTCCTGATTTGTCTGGCTTCACGCCCGGACCCGGTGAAGTCCTTCCTCCGAACGGAACACAAGTGACGTTGACCTATGGTGCAAGCACTGCGGTCTACCAATATGACTCAACCCCTATCGCAGGCTATCCCAACGGGACATTTATCTTTAAGTCCGGAGGAGCTGCAATTACGATTCCGACCTTAGCACCGGGTCAAGTTGTGGACTACACCGTGTCTGTGGATCTTCCCCCTGGTACACCGCTCTCGACGGATACTGGAAATGGTTTCTCCATTCCCGTCTTTGCATTCAAGGATGTCGATGGCGATTCTCGTCCTGGTACTCCTGCGGCTGAGCCAGTTCAAAACCGGACGATCGATCGGGTCTACACCGGGTTCCTGCAACTAGTCAAGGAAGCGCGAGTTCTGGACAAAGATGGCGCAACGCTCATTCAAGACTGGACCCAAAATAGTGCGCTGCTTTTTGGCAAGGGTGCCAAGGG
>JANXNM010000141.1 GCA_025354065.1 Synechococcales cyanobacterium 340R_concoct_173_sub
CTCCAAAGTCTCCTCCGTCGCAGTACAAACTTGAATGATTATCAAAAAGAAGCTCTCGAAACTGCCGCATCCGAAGCCGATCGCACTGTGCATTTACTACAATATTTACTTGATCTAGCTCGTGCTGATAGTGGTTATACGATTTATCGACGCGATCGAGTGAACTTGAATGAACTAGTCACTGAAGTCGCAGAAATGGCCGAACAGTTCAGTAATCGGATCATTCAAATCGAAGCGTCAGAGACTTTCTTTACCATCTGCGATCGCGATCGACTCAAACAAGTCCTCATTAATCTAATTGATAATGCTGTTAAATATTCTGCTGCTGACCAACCCATTATATTGAAAATTGATCAAAGTAATCAAAAAATTAACATTCAAGTTTGCGATCGTGGAGTGGGGATTCCACTTAAAGATCAAGGTCGAATTTTTGAACGGTTTTATCGGGTTGATGAATCTCGAACTCGTGATACAGGCGGGCATGGTCTAGGATTGGCCATTGTTAAAACCTTAGTAGATGGCATGGGTGGAAGTATTAGTATTCGATCGGAACTGGGTAGTGGTAGCGTGTTTACCATAGCCTTCGCTTCATAGCTAGGATGAATAACTAGGGTAAAATCAGTTTTGAGATCGATAAAGATGGCATACACTATTGGCTGAATCTACCGCTTAAATTGCTGTAATATTTCCATCGATCGCGATTCAGCTACAATTCAAATCCCATTTCAGATAACGATTGCCTTAACCGATCGCCTTCTGGTGAATCCATTGTTTTATATAATCCGATCGCAGTTGTGAATGAATTTAAACTTTCGGAGACTCGACCTAATTTCATCAATACGACACCCAAATTTTGATAGGGTTCAGGATTTTCAGGATTAATGGCAATCGCACGATTATAAGACTCGATCGCGGCTTCAAAATTCCCCATTGCTTTCTGAGTCATACCAAGATTGTAATGGGCGATTGCACAGGTTGAATCAATAGCGATCGCTTCACCATAAATCCAAGCTGCCGTTTCGAGATCACCATTCATTTGCCGAAGTGCGCCCCAATTGACAACAGCACCGAGTTTGAGCTTGTCGGGAATTGATTGTTCAATAGCAAGTTGAAAATGTTCGTCTGCCGCTTCAATTTGATTAGCTTGAGTATGGATAGAAGCT
>JANXNM010000274.1 GCA_025354065.1 Synechococcales cyanobacterium 340R_concoct_173_sub
CCTTTGGTTAAATCAACTAAATAAGCAACCAAGTCGCCGTCAATTTCACGAGGATTAACATAGTGCGTCATGCCAAATTTTTCCGCGATCGATCGTTTACTAGGATTAGTATCAACCCCAATAATTTGATTTGCGCCAACCAGTTTTGCACCTTGAATGACATTTAAACCAATGCCGCCCAACCCAAAAACAATTACATTAGAGCCGGGTTCAACTTTAGCCGTATTAATAACAGCCCCAATCCCCGTCGTCACGCCGCAGCCAATGTAACAGACCTTATCAAACGGGGCATCCGATCGGATTTTTGCCAATGCAATTTCAGGGATAACGGTATAGTTCGCAAACGTTGAGGTGCCCATGTAGTGATGGAGCTTCTGACCATTGAAGGAAAAACGGCTGCTGCCGTCGGGCATGACTCCTTGGCCTTGGGTGATGCGAATGGACTGACAGAGATTGGTTTTGGGATTAAGACAATATTCGCATTCACGACATTCAGGAATATAGAGCGGAATCACATGATCGCCCGCTTTCAATGATTTAACATCTGGCCCAACATCTACAACAATGCCCGCACCTTCATGTCCCAATATTGCGGGAAATAACCCTTCTGGGTCATTGCCAGACATTGTGAACGCATCCGTATGACAAACACCCGTGGCTTTTATTTCAACTAATACTTCCCCCGATCGTGGTCCGTCGAGTTGAACGGTTTCGATTGATAGCGGTTTACCTGCTTCAAAGGCTACTGCGGCTTTAACATCCATGATAATTCCTTAAATTGAGGCACCGACCATAATACTATAGCAATTCAAAAGCAATTCAAAAGTATCAGAAATTTCAGAGACTGAACCCCTCAATCGCTGAATTAGAAAACGGGCGATCGACCTCTAGAGATCAATTTAAAACAGAAAATATCGTTGCGCCATCGGCAATTCTGTTGCAGGTTCACAAGTCAAGAGTTCTCCATCAGCCCGCACTTCGTAGGTTTCGGGATCTACTTCAATATGGGGCAAGGCATCATTTAGTTTGAGATCTTGTTTACGCAATTGACGAATGCCACCGACTGCGATCGTGGGTTTGAGCAATCCTAATTGTGACGCTAGTCCTGATTCTTGAGCCGCTTGGGAGATAAAGGTGAATGATGTTTTGCTAATGGCTCCACCAAAAGCT
>JANXNM010000180.1 GCA_025354065.1 Synechococcales cyanobacterium 340R_concoct_173_sub
ATTTAATTTGATAGTAGCGACGATCGTTTGTGATACCGATCGTCGTTATGATGTGGGGTGTAGCGAATTGTTCAAGTTATAGACTACAAGCTGGATTCGATCGACTAAGCTAGAATAATCTTCCGAATATCGACAAGCAACACCATAGTTATTACCCCAAGTCTAACCACACTTGAATCATTATGATCGCCCTGAAAGACAATACCCCTTACTTCACCCCTGAACAGTATTTCGTGTGGAGTGAAAAGCAACTAGAAAAATATGAATATCTTGATGGCGAAGTTTATGCGATGAGTGGCGGTAGCAAAAACCATAGTTTAATTGCCGTCAAATTAACTACGTTATTGACCAATCACATAGATGATAATGGCTGCGAGGCTGGTAATTCCGACTTAAGAGTTAATATTGCGGGGACTCAGAATTATACCTATCCAGATGCTAGCGTAACCTGTGACGATCGAGATAAAACTACCACTCAATATATTACCTATCCCTGTTTGATCGTTGAAGTGTTATCGAGCAGTACGGAATCTTACGACCGGGGCGGCAAATTTAGACTATATCGAAAAAATCCAAGTTTACGAGACTATCTGCTCGTCAGTTCCACTAGTATCGAAATGGATTTGTATCATAAAAATGATGCTGGTGAATGGATTATTTTAAATTACACAGAAGGCGATATTGTAGAACTGAAAAGCATCAATCTAAGATTTCCAATTGAACAAGTTTATCGAAACCTGGTCCTCACATCTGAATCTTAAAATGACCGATTATTGTTCAACAATCCTCTAGGATCGAAAACCAGCCCTCACCAACGGCTCAAACACCACTCTCACAGATTCCTGCGAAACGGCTAAAGTTGGGTAAGACCGATCGCTGTAATTCACTCCAATCGTAAGCGGGAAAATCGGTTTATCATCAAGCGCAACCCAGCAACCACCTGCCGCCTGAACGATCGCCCAAGTCGCTGCAATATCCCAAATCTTTGGTGTCGCTTCCACACCACCTAACGCTGCACCCATCGCTACGGTGAGTACGTTATAAGTCGAAATTCCCAGCATCCGAATCTTCGCGGGGATGGGATTCTTTAAAATACCAATGCTTCTGGCACAGAGATTGAAGAAATGATTGCTACTGGGATTATCAGGACTAACCGCGATCGCAACACCATCACGAAAAGCACCCACGGGCATAACTAATCCCGAATCCCCTGCCCAGTAACCATAAAACGATTGTTTCAAGGTTGGCATTCTGACAAATCCAAATACCGGAGTACCGTGATAGAAAAGGCCGATCGAAATCCCCCACAGTGGAATACCGCGCGTAAAATTGGTGGTGCCATCAAGCGGATCAATCACCCAACACCAATCATTATCGGGAAATATATGAATCGTTTCTTCACTCAAGATTCCGTGATCTGGAAAGAC
>JANXNM010000210.1 GCA_025354065.1 Synechococcales cyanobacterium 340R_concoct_173_sub
CAAAGAAGCATTCAAAACAGGAGAAAAAAGAACAAGGAAAGTCAGGATTTATCCCAGCCATTGCCCGTTGGATAGTGGAACGGTCGAATGCCTGGGTGGAACGCTGCAAGATATTGGTAAAGAACTATGAAAGAACATTAGAAAATGCGATGACAAAAATGAACCTCTGTTTTGTTAGGCTAATGATAAAGCGACTTTCAGCCTCTAGTTAGGATGTCAAATAGGTTCTATAATACTCAACCATGCTACTGATTACATCTTGGTCAGTTGGCAACTTAGCTGGTTGAAGAACTCTCAACAATATTGCTTCAGCATTTGAAGTATCGTCTAGCTCATTATCGTAATATGCCAACAAAAAGAAGCCTTGAGGAATCCCTTTTGCCGTGTCTTTCCAGGAATCAGCAACCAAAATCTCCGCTTTACCGTAACTCAATCTAAACGGTCTACCGACAAAATAGCCCGTTGACCATTCACCATCAGGCAATCGGTCAAAAAAGTTAGGCTGAACAATACGACTGCTGATACCCATAATTCTTCGTAAACATAGAAGTTACTTTTTATACTTTAGTGCAGGATCATCAAATCTGATCCGTGATTGCTCCACATAACTATCTTTTTCTTTAATAGTCAGCCATCTACGACCGCATAGAGACGCTGCATAGCCCGTTGTGTTGCTTCCACCGAATGGATCAAGGATTAAATCTCCTGGTTCAGTCAAGTACTCAATAAAAAACTTCGCTAGACCAACTTGCATCCGGGAAGGGTGTGCTTTGATACCTTTTTCACGACATATCCGACTAAAAAAATCATTAGATACTGTATTAGACATTGAAAAAGCATTCGGAAGTCGTGTCTCATGCCCAGGTGTCAAACCCTCTAGCTCCAAAAAGTTATGAGCGATCGAACCCCCTCGATCATTTAGGAACCCATCCTCACTAATCTTGTGCTGCGATGGTCTGCTTCCAGAATTGAATTTTCCGGATTTTAGGAGGCTCTTCATACTATCGCTATACGGGCGAAGAACTTCTGGACGCGAATTATCTGCTTTCAGAAAATCGCTCTTTGCCATCCATCAAACATTGGTATAACTGTCAACAGCTCTAATTTTCTCAATCGTCACCCACTGAGCAGGAGAAGGAAGCCGAGATGGGTTGTAACAAATAAGTTGCTGAATTAAGCGCAAATCAGCATCTTCGTGTGAGACAAACCCTAGTAGAGTTTGAAGTGGCAAGAGCGACTGAACTGGACGCTTAGGTTCCCAAGCATTCCCCAGTTCAACAATAATTGAACCGTCCTCAGCAAGCATTTCAGCAGAAATTAGCGCTAGACTTGTAATCCACTCTAAATAAGCATTGCCTGTCATGTTTCCATAACTTTTCTTCTTGTTAAGCGGAAAGGATGGTGAAGTCAGAATTAAGTTTACTTTGCCTCGAATTGAGTCAAAGGTCTTACTCCGTAAGGCATCTTCGCACTTCGCAAGATAATATCGTCCTGATTTTTTCCAATGCGCACATTTCACCGGGGTTTAACTCTCAACTCGCGCTTTCTTGGCAATCCTCATTGTTCCAAGAACAAGTCGCTTTTGAATATACACTGACTCAAGGTAATAATATTGTATTCTTTGATGATACACATCTATGGCTTTATGCAAGCCGATCGCCCCTAACAACTCCTTAGCGATCGCCCATGCCACGATCGAAGGCTGCCGAAGTTCCTCACCCATTGCTTGATATGCGATCGCCAGTGACTCTAATGCTTCAAGTCTATTCGTAACGGCTTCCTGCTAAATCTCTCTATAAAGTTTTAGCGTATCCCAGGGGCTGATGAGAGTTTTGCGATCGCCCTACCCTAAACCGCTGAGAGAATTCGATCGTCAGGTAGAGCGATCGGCTAATGGAGTTTTGCGATCGAAAATAGTGAGCCGATCGATTCTTCATCTCAGAACAAACGGCCCTCATTGGATCGCTGGATCGCCCTCACCCTCCCACCGGATCAAACACAATTTCACAATCCCAATCTGAATTCACTCGTTTCACCGATCGTACATAAGACCTCCTGCGAAAGTATCATGAAATCGTCTGTTTTAAAGATAAACTAAGCTCATAATTGTAAATCCCTGCAATTAAATTTAACCTTAATCCAAATCTCCTTCTCCTGTTTCGATACCTAGAAGAGAGTATTCTGAATATTTTCAATTTCCGGTTAACATGTTCAACAATTATTCTT
>JANXNM010000215.1 GCA_025354065.1 Synechococcales cyanobacterium 340R_concoct_173_sub
GGGCGGTTTTTTCTTATGACATGGTTGGGTCTTGCAATTTTAACGGCTTTCTTTGAATCTTTGAAGGATGTATTCAGTAAAAAGAGTTTAAATTTTTTAGATGAATATCTCGTGGCTTGCGCGGGGATGGCGATCGCGTCAATTTCTCTGTTGCCCGTTTTAGCATTTGTGGGCATTCCGACGCTGGGTCCTAATTTTTGGATGGCGCTGGCGATCGGTGGGTCTTTGAATGTGGTGGCCTATACCTTGTATGTCAAAGCGATTCGCCTAGCCGATCTGTCACTCATGTCGCCGTTGTCTACGTTAACGCCATTGTTTTTACTCATCACTTCGCCCTTGATTGTTCAAGAAGTCCCGACGATTTGGGATGCTGTTGGAGTGTTTCTGATTGTGATTGGATCTTATGTGTTGAATTTGAATGCGTCAGCGAGTGGCTTTTTTGGGCCATTACGATCGATTTTCCGCAATAAAGGCACCCGAATGATGGTGGTGGTGGCGTTTATCTGGAGTATTACGTCTACGTTTGACAAAGTGGGAGTGCTGAATTCTTCGCCAATTTTTTGGGCAATTGTATTATTTGGATTTATTGCGTTGGGAATTTTGCCGTTGATTATTTTGAAATCAAAGAACCCAATCCAGGGAATTCGATCGAATTGGCGGTTGTTGTTAGCGGCAGGGTTGGCCAATGGCATCGGGGTTGGCTGTCAAATGGTGGCGGTTGGAATGGTGGCGGTTACACAGGTGATTGCGGTGAAGCGAATGAGTGCGTTGATTAGTGTGGGATTTGGTTATTTTGTATTTGGTGAGAAGGGAATCCGGGAACGGCTATTGGGTGCGGGAATTATGGTGACGGGTGTGGTAGTGATGACGATCGGTTAACGGTAAGGTGAAACCTCAATTTTTTTCGTTGGGCTAGTGTAGCAGTAAACTATGTCTTTACAGTCTCTGTAACCCGGACCTGTAAGGACATGAATACACTCTTTTTCCTAAACCCAACGAGAAAAATTAAAGTATATCCGAGGAATTATTTTGCCTTTGCTGCTGGCGCTGCTCCACGCATTTTTTGACGTTGTTCCTCGGTTAACGCCGCATTTTCTTTAGTGTTTTCTTGCTTTTTGATCTCAGCAATACTTGCCTTCTGTTCAGGTGTTAGCGTCAGCTTAGCAAGAGCTTTCCGAAAAGAAACTTTGTTGGCTTTAGCGGTTTCCATTTGAGACAGTTGCTCAGGCGTTAATAGTTTTTGAATCGCTGCGCGGGCTTCTTCTTTAATCGTCTTGAGTTGCGCTTTTTGATCAACGGTGAGTTTTAAATCAAGGGGTGCCTTTGCTTCAGCCGCAACAAGTGTAGGCTGAGCTAATGCTGAAATTACAGGAATGCCAGTCACTGCTGCGAGGCATAGCAAACCGGGGAGGAATTTAATCAATGAGTTCATTTGTGTTTCTCTAATGGATAGAAGTAATTTAACGATCGAAATAATACTTAGGATAGATCTAAA
>JANXNM010000222.1 GCA_025354065.1 Synechococcales cyanobacterium 340R_concoct_173_sub
TGAAAACCTATTGGTTACGATCGGTGAAGAATGTTGAATGGTGAACGATTTAAGCCGTTTCATGTCATGGACTACGATCGATTACAATAAAACTGGACATAACATCTTAATTTGAACAAGCATCATGAGTATTGCCGTAATTTTGGGCGCGATCGTCATTGCATTCATCGTTTTCAGCATTTTGATCAACATCATCAAAATGACCGTTAAAACGGCGTTTTTCATTGCACTCGCAATTTTCGTAATGCAATTCGTATTGAACATCAGAGTTGGAGAGGTCTTTACAAATCTATTGAAGATGATTTTTAAATTCTAACTCCGAGTCCGTTTTAGTGCATCTCTGATTTCCGCCGGAAGTTGACGAAGAATTTTACCCTTCACAATATCAACCGCCACAAGCGTCACCTGAGCCGTCACATGGGTAATAGTGCGATCGATCGATTGAATTTCATATTCCCAATTAATTCGGATGCCATGCATTTCCATCATGCGCGTCCGGACAATGGCTTCCGCACCCATCTTCAACGATCGATGATAACGAATTGACAAATCCACCACGGGCAACTCACAGCCCATCGCGACCAAATCCGCATACTCAATCCCCAACGATCGCAACGCTTCCACACGGGCTTCCTCCATCCAAGTGAGGTACGTGCCATGCCACACCACTCCAGCATAATCAGTATGGTGCGGATGGACCTTCACCGGATATTCAAACCAATCTTGGGATGACCAATGCGTTCGGACAAGGGCACTACTACTAGGAAGCGAATTTACCATAGGTTACATCTTGGGTTACAGTTCAAGCGTCCGATCGGGGTTTAACCTTACGATCGGCTGTCAAGAATTATAAATCGAAATTCTCATTAATTCTTATCAAACTTCCACAATTGGTATTGTTTGGCTGTAAATCCCCTCAAAATCACACCGTTCTTGTAATATTTCAAAATAATGTCCTTCAAAAATTGAACCAAACATTACAAGTTCTTAAAATAGGGCCATAAGTATAGAGATTTATTCATGTTACAAGTCAATAATACGATCGTTGTTTTAATGCTGATTGAGACTTTACTAACCTAATATTGGGAAATATAAAAAGCGCC
>JANXNM010000252.1 GCA_025354065.1 Synechococcales cyanobacterium 340R_concoct_173_sub
AGTGCCGCAGATCTGGTTGTCATTCCCGTCCAGCCCAGTCCCTACGACGTTTGGGCCGCTCAGGAAATCATAAATCTGATTAAAGAAGCCTCCGTATTTAAAGAAAACCTGAAAGCCGTATTTGCGATAAATCGTAAAATAGTAAATACTGCAATAGGACGCGATGTCTCTGAAGCTCTCACCAGCTTTGAACTTCCAGTCCTTGCTTCCCAAATCTGTCAACGGATTGCCTTTGCTGAGTCTGCCGCAACTGGTCAAACCGTTCTTGAAACTGAACCTAAAGGAGCCGCTGCTAAAGAAATCAAAGCGATCGTTAAAGAAATCCTGGCTATCCAGATCTAGTCCACCCTTCAAATCTCCAGTAGGAATCCCTCATGGCCATCAAAAAAACAGCAATTCCTCCTAAGCCCAGTGCCGCTGAAAAATTTGTTAGTGGAAGGCTTACAACTGAATCTAAACCTGAATCCAAGTCCTCTAAATCGATCGTTCAAACTCCGCCTATAGAAACCGAAAAAACCAAACTCAAACGACTCACCCTAGATATCTCTGAAGAACTGCACCGATCGATAAAAATGAAATCCGTTTCTCTCGGTATTCCTATGGTCGATATGCTCCGAACCCTTCTAGACAAGAATTACGGAAATCTTTAAACACAGATTTATTGATTTACAGAAATACAGATTCACAGGTTCATGAGTTTGCGGAGAACTGTATTTAAAGACTTAGGAAATTGTTAGGGATAAAGATTTAGAAGCTTACGTATTTACAGAAAAATGATTCAAAGATATATGGAAATAAGAACTTATAAATATACGGAATTGCAGAGATAAAGATATACAGATTTACAGATACAAAGAATCACAGGTTTACAGAAAACTGTAATTCATTAGTCTCAATTCTTCATTTCCCAAAACCCATGACAAACCCAACTCCCAGCCCCGAGAACACTTGGGAAGATGCGCTGCAAAAGCTATACCGTCGGAAATCGGACGAGCGGAAAGTAACAATGAGTCCACTACACGAAGGCGACCCGCAACAATTTAGGGCGGCAGCTAAAGAACTCACGGCCAAAACTCAAATAGCAGCCGAGACCAATGAACCTCCTCGTTTACTGATTAATGGCTGGGACGAAATTCTGCCGAGAGCGTTTATGGATCACCAGATTATCCCAACGGATCCTGAGAGCCAAAAAGCTGAAGCATTGCTGGGAAAAGCGCTGTGGGAAATTCTGCAAAATTTTGGCTCAGACGAAGCCTATATCTTTCTCGCTTTGATTGCTAAAGCTGGCGAAAATAATAGCCATTGGCAAGGCCCGATTCATATTCAATATTCGGAACTCATTCAGCTTTTAGGTTGGGAAAAAGGCAAAATAACCGATCGCCCGATCGCCCAATTCACTAGCATTTTGGATCTTGTTCAACGCGTCTGCAAACTCAGCACCAATGTCACTGTTACAGCCATGGATGCAAAAAGTGTTCATGAACATACAGCATCTCAAATCAATAGCCCGTTTTGGACGTTGATTGGCACTAACTACATCAGCCGATTAGGACGCACTAGCAGTTCCCGATCGTCCGATGGCTCGTATCGAAATGGCTTTCCAAAAGACTTGACCTTCACGATTATTCCTGGGCATTGGATTACCCCCTTTATCCAACAGTCTCCGACCCAACTTGAGGCGTTAATGGAGTTCAGCGAAATTGCAAAAGGCATCTTGCGGATTAACCCAACCCGTAAAAAATTGGCTTCACGCCTCGCTATTTTCATCACGGCTATTACTCCA
>JANXNM010000268.1 GCA_025354065.1 Synechococcales cyanobacterium 340R_concoct_173_sub
CTATCTCTATGATTGCTTGACGACGAAAAATAGTGTTGGTCCCTTGCAAGTAAGGAAACTCAAAACTCATAGGAAAGCAGTACTGAGGCGAAGGCTGGGTCAACAACCACTTTCCATTTCCAAGACGATTTGCATTGGCATATTGATATTGGTACACATATCCTGAAGCATCAAAAACTTTCCCACCCGTTGCTGCAATTTCTTCATGATTGAAGCCTTCGACCGCTTGAGTCAACCATTCCGGTTCTGGAATAGCATCATCATCAATGAATGCAACAAACTCACCCGATGCCATTGCAATGCCAATATTACGCGACATTGATAAATTAGCATCAGGACAACGGGCTATCTTAATTTGATCCGATCTCGATTGCAGTAATTCCTCGGTACTGTCCGTCGAAGGACCATTTACAACGATGACTTCAAAATTTGGGTAGTCGAGATATTTAAAGCTGTCTAATGTATTTTTTAGGAGTTTCTCGCGGTTGAGAGTGTTGACAACAATAGAGACAGAGCGAGTTAATTGCATCCTAAGTTACTCCTTATGTCCGCGCACTTCCATTTCTAGGCAAGCGCCATTTTGACGGCCACGGACGATCACTTCAAAGTTAGAAAGTCCGGCTTCTATGAATAAGTCTTTCATTTGTTCTGGGACAAACATATTAAAGTGAAAATCTCCGTCATAGTCCTGCGCTCCAAAAAGAACTTCTCGCAAATTATTATAAAGGAAATCACCCTTTGCATATTCCTGAATCATCGCATCTGCATCCGGTACAATTGCCACGAACACTCCTCCTGATTTCAGTAAACTCGTCCAATAGGGCAACAATTGACGGCGTAGCTGCTCTTGTGGGAAATGCTCCAAGACGTGGGATGAAAAGATTTCATTGACTTCTGATGGACCGAAGGGAAGCGACGAGATGTCCGCTACAATATCCACATCCGGCAAGGCGCGGGAATCAACGTTGAGGTAGTCTTCCTTAGGAATGTGGCCACAGCCTAGATTAATGCGTAAGCCTTCGCTACGATGAGCAGCTAATTTTTCTGGATGAATAATTTTGATCATCGTTTTTTCTGGCTTCAGACCCTGAGTCGTAGCCGACGAAGTCCCGTAGCGCATTTCAAACATCAGTTCACTCCGTACAAACTCAAGTCGCTTGGGGACATGGGCGAAAGCGTCAATAGCAGTTTTTAATTGGCCCTGAGTTTCCCAAATCTGATGCTGAAGTGAATCATGACGAGGTTGAGCATCCCAAATCTGATGCTGAAGTGAATCATGACGAGTCTGGACATCTTGAAGCTGAGCTTGAAGCTCTTGAAGCTGAGCTGGAAGCTCTCGAAGCTGATTTTTTAGAAGATTATTGTCACGGGCCATGCTACGAAGGGCGACAGGGACGGACTGGAGAAAATTATCATGATAAGCAAGGCGATCGGTCTGCTCTATCACTTCTGGAAGACGCTTTAATGCACCGTAGGTCCGGAAGACTGGTGCTATGAAACGAGTTCGAACAATTCGGAGGAATACCTGCTTCAATTTTGATTTTATTTTTGCTTTCATCAGTACTAACTCGGCCATCTAGAGAAGTCTAATCCAAGTGAATTACATTGAAGCAAGGCAGCTTTAGATGTAACCACATTATTGGTCAAGTCGCTTGCTGAGTAGACATACTACTCGAATTTGGAGCACCAGATCTCGCCCTACAAATTTATTTGGTCATAACTGGAAATCGGGGATGATGGACTCACATAAAAAACATTTTCGATCGGCTTAATATTTACGATCTTTCGGTTCAAACTGATTAACTACCACAGGCATGTAATCAATAGTAACCCCAGCTTCAGGACTGTAGGACGCGATCGTATGCTGCAAGAACTTTACATCATCCCGATCGGGACAATCTTCACGAAAGTGAGAACCCCGGCTTTCACGGCGATTGAGAGCTGAGGTGAGGATGATTTCCCCCACACGCATGAGCGATCGTAGTTCTAAGGCTTCCACCAATTCACTATTCCAAGTGCGGCTACGATCGTCCAGCTTCACTCGTTTGGCTTGGGCACGAATTTCCTTAAGCTTAACTAGGCCCGCTTCCATAATTTTCTGGGTGCGGAAAATA
>JANXNM010000283.1 GCA_025354065.1 Synechococcales cyanobacterium 340R_concoct_173_sub
TGATGGGCATCTTTACGCAGTTCGTCCATGGCCAAGTTTTCAGGGTCATGTTGACTTAGCCAGGTGTCTAAATCTTCCATTTCTGCAAAGTTCAGGATTCCGCCGTCTTCGAGATCCATCAGGAAGCGATAAGACTTCCCATTGCAGGGAAAAACGAAGTCTTCAGGAATGCTCCCTGGCAGTACGCCAGACAGTGCTTTCTCAACAATTCCTTGTTGATTAGATATCTCAAAAAGTTCTTGAGTTAGTCTGGCTCTGGTTTCTTCCAGGTGGATATAGAGGCGTAGGTTTGCTTTGAAAGCTTGAGTAGTCATTACGCTACCTCCCCAGTCAGCCGATCGAGTACGCCTTCCAACTTTTCAGGACTGAGATTTTGCATCATTGCGTCCAGGGCGTGCGCTGCCTCCATCGGCCCTACACCCCAGTAACCTGAGGGGCTTGCGGCTTCACCGTTTACAATCCTGTCGGTGATCGCCAAAATAACGGCAGCTTTTCTTTTCAGTTCGTCGGTCATAATATAAAAGCCTCCAAATGGCTTATGTCGTGGTTTGGTGGACGCGGTGGGGAGTGTCGAGACTCGCCCACCACAATCAAAATAAATGAAACAGATTTTAGAAAGCGCTTGGGTGTCAGAAACCTAGGCGCTTTCGTCTTCACATGGTGAATCGCAAGGGACTCCGGATAAGTCAAGACCAATGGACTCACAAACAACTCGAAGGGGCATTTTTAAAGCTCTAGCAAGACCGACAGCCTTATCAAGCTTTGGCATAGCGCCCTTTCGTTCGATGTCGTAAATAGTTGAACCTTCCTTAAACCCGGCTCCATGAGCTAATTGAGCACGACTCATTCCAGCGGCAACTCTTAATTCTTCCAAAGTTGGCTTCCTTTTTTGAGTATCTTCATACATAATAGCGTGTAGACACTATAGTGTAAACACATTAGTGTAAAAACTATAGTGTAGATAAACGACATCCACACAGAGGGCTTGATTCCACTCTTTCCTACTGTGTGACTGCGTTAATTCTCCCCTAAGGATTACCGATTGATACCCAGTCGTGAATCTGTCGGGTGATACCACACCAAACCCTCCCGATCGTTCGTCCGTGGTAGGGACTTGCGATCGGGCATACACCACTAGAGACACCATCCATGGAAATAATCACCACCGAAAAAGACATCATCACCGTCTTGCCAGACAAAGAGGGACAGGTTCGGTTCACCGTCAACGAAATCTGTGTCGTCATGCCCCCAATGACCGC
>JANXNM010000295.1 GCA_025354065.1 Synechococcales cyanobacterium 340R_concoct_173_sub
AACAAACTACTAATTGATCCCATGGCAACTGTCACGATCGAAATTCCTGATGAGTTTCTACACCAGTTTCAGCAGTTGGGCGATCGCTTTCCGGAATGGCTAGCCTTCAATTTTTTTGCATCTACTGATCCAAACCTATCACCTGAGCATCTTTCTTTTTATCGCCAACCCTGCGCTACTTGAGCGAGTTCAGCCATCGCCAGTCCATCTGAAATAAACTGTTGTTTGATCAAATTTGGTGGAATATAAACATCATATTTCTGTACCGTCGGCGCTTCGTCCTCTTCCATAAACATATCTGAAGTTAAATTCCGATCACCCAAACTATGCAATTCATACCGTAAATTCTCAGCCGGACATTTCCCCAAATTCACCACCATAAAATAGGGCGATCGGCCTTTAATCCCTTTAATTTTCAACATCGATCGACAATGGTTGCGTAAATATCGCTCTAACGTTTTGAATCCCTTAGTCCCAATCCAAGGAAACAAACAAACATAGCCCTCCTCTAAATAGGTGACAAGATTTTCTGTAATTCCTTGACGACGAGCCATCGCGCGGGCCACTTGAAGCCGATCGATCGCCCCTGGTTGTAGATAGGAATAGTTAGTATCTTCCCGCAATACCTGCCGCATTCTTGCCAGAACTTTAGTATGAATCTCTCCTGTTGTCCCGCGCCAAGAACTAGCATTAGCCGACTTTGAGGACGATCGGGCTTTGACGACCTTTGATTTTTGATTCACTTCAATGATTTCCCAAACGCTCCCCGCCAGAGAAATACGATCGCCCGTCCCCGGTGTCACCATAATTGATCCAATCACCCGATCGTTATTCATCACCGTATATTCTTGATTGTCTGGAAAAATTGCATAGAATTTGAAATTTCGGACAATCTTCTCACCTTTCAATCCCAAAATCAGCGTTGACTTTTCCGTTGTTTCAATATGATTTAATTCAATCCAATGGCGCAGTAATTGGCGATAATCAGATTGTTGAATATTTTTAAAGGGTGGCAATGTCAAAACCTGTTGAGCAAGGTGCGCGGGACTTAATTCACCTTGAGACATTAAAGTACTCATCGTCTGGTGGTAAAGCAAACTATAGGGATATTGAACATTTGGCGGTGGTTCAATCCATTTATCTTCTAAATAGAGTTGAATAATTGCGATCGCCTGTAAAAGTTGCCAAGGAATTTGTTCAGGAATTGTTTCCTCACCCGTTAATCTATCTTCTGCACAAACAAACCTCATTTCCGACACGCCGCCCCGTCGTCCCGATCGGCCTAAGCGCTGTAAAAAACTCGCAACAGAGGCCGGAGACTCAAGCTGAATCACCCGATCGAGTTGACCGAGATCAATTCCCATTTCAAACGTCATCGTCGCTGCTGTCACCGCAGGAAGATCTTTCGCCCGCATAGCCGTCTCCGCTACTGCCCGTAAATCTGCTGAAATACTTCCGTGGTGAACGTGATAGACATCAGGGTTTCCCTTCGCAAGTGCGATCGTCCGCATTGCCGTTATGGCTTCTTCTGTGGCCGTTCTTCCATTGGCAAACACGAGACATTTTTGATTCAGGGTTTGTTGAAATAAATGTAAATGATAAGGATTAAATGAAGAATCTCGCGCATCGCCCTGTGCCCGAACCAGAATACCGGGATCATAAAAGTGTTCGATCGAAAGTTGAATTTTACGGCCCGCACTTTCCAACATCGGCACTGCCACCTTTCGCCCTGTCCCCGCCGCCATCCAGCGTTTGGCTAAGGCATAATCGCCTAATGTTGCCGATAATCCAATTCGTCTGGCTTCATTGCCTGTAATTTGGGAAATACGGGTCAGTTGGCAAAGAACTTGGTCGCCCCGATCGCTCCCGATAAAGGCATGAACCTCATCAATGATTATAAATTTTAATTGTCCAAAAAGTCGCGGTAAATCCTTTGATTTATTCACCAACAAACTTTCTAATGACTCCGGCGTAATCTGCAAAATACCACGTCCCTCATTCAAAACCTTCTTCTTTTTGCTCTGTGTCACATCACCATGCCACATCTGAACCGGAATATCCGCCATTTCAAGCAAATCGGTCAACCGTTCAAATTGATCATTGATCAACGCCTTAATTGGCCCAATATACAATGCCCCAATGCCCTGGGGTGATTGATTAAACAACTCCGTCAACACCGGAATGAACGCCGCTTCAGTCTTTCCCGCCGCCGTCCCCGCTGCCACTAGTAAATGATCGTCTGAATCAAAAATTACCCGGCAAGCCTCTTCCTGAATTGGACGCAATCCCGGCCAGCCATTTCGGTACATATACTCTTGAATGAATGGCGCAAGACGGTTTTGCATTGTGAAATGACTCGCATTCAATAATATAGTTAATAAGAAATAATGTAGTTAATAAAAATGGATGCGTGAATCCCGAATACTGCCATTAGATTGCTATATCCGTCAAATCACTTAATTTCTAATTTCGCTCAATCAATGCGTTCACTTTACCAGACTTCTGGGCATGATTAAATTATCAGATTGTGCCTACATCATCGGAAGAGAGGAGTGTCCTAACATGATTAATCTACTCATTGAACCCTCCAGTACGCTCACAGAATCCCTCACCCAGACTCTAATCACCGTTAGCCCGCAAGAAGCATACGCTGGAATTATATTGTTAGCGATCGCTTCTGATCATTATTTGGCTAGTTATTTGGCAGAGGAAGAACTTGAAGCGATCGATCGTTATTTGCGACCGATGCATCTTTTTCAGCATTTCCAGGCCGAAACAATGCGTAGAATGTGTCAAAAGCTTTTTATAATTTTGCACCGTGATGGCGAAGATATACTACTAGCCTCCGCACGGGAAACGCTGCCCCCTGAACTCCGGGAAGCTGCATTTGCTTCTGCTTCAGACCTTATATTTGCCAACGGTATAATTTCGCGGGTTCAGTCGTCATTTTTAACCCACCTCTCTCAAGCCTTAGAAATTCCTACGGAGATCGGCACCCAAATCCTTAGCATGGCCCATCTCAAATACTCGTACAACAATCCCGTGAGCAATGCCTAACGAAAATTAATCATTCTTTATGACTTGCTGCCTCTGCATTAATGAACAGTTGCTGATGGCGAACTCATTAAATGCAAGGTAGCAAGACTCAATCAAAACCGTTATTACAGAACCGGAAGAGACGATCGCCACTCAGCATCTCCTCTTTTCCGGTTTCTTTCTTATCTCCATCTTCCATCCCATAGGCGTGACGATCTTCAGCCTACATGTTGCCCGATCGTCCCCAAATCGATAGTGTAAAGATTAGAGATTTCGTGGGGATTCAAATGGCATTGATTGTTCAGAAGTATGGTGGCACATCCGTCGGGACTGTGGAGCGGATTCAAGCTGTCGTCAAACGGGTAATTCGGACCGTAAAAGCGGGGAATTCGGTGGTGATGGTGGTCTCAGCGATGGGTAAAAGCACCGATGGGCTGGTGAAGCTGGCTAATGAAATTTCGGAAAATCCTAGTCGCCGGGAAATGGATATGTTGCTCGCGACGGGTGAGCAGGTTTCGATGGCGCTCGTTTCGATGGCGCTTCAGGAAGCCGGACAGCCTGCAATCTCCCTCACAGGAGCGCAAGTCGGTATCATCACCGAAGCTAACCACACCCGTGCTCGTATTCTCAATATTGAAACGGCTCGTCTTAAAAAACATCTCAATGAAGGTAAAGTCGTCGTCGTTGCTGGATTCCAAGGCGTTAGCAACACCGAAGATTTGGAAATCACAACTCTTGGACGGGGTGGTTCAGATACCTCTGCTGTTGCATTGGCTGCTGCTCTCAGAGCTGATTTTTGCGAAATCTACACCGACGTTCCCGGCATTCTGACGACGGATCCGCGCTTGGTGCCTGAAGCTCAGCTCATGGACGAAATTACCAGCGATGAGATGCTGGAATTAGCCAGTCTCGGGGCCAAGGTTCTGCATCCGCGAGCGGTCGAGATTGCGAAAAATTATGGCATCCCGCTAGTGGTCCGATCGAGTTGGACCGACGAACCGGGAACCTGGGTTAAGTCGCCCGTTCCGCAACCGCGATCCATTGAAGGGCTAGAGTTGGCGCGGCCTGTAGATGGGGTTGAGTGTGATACGGATCAAGCAAAAATTGCATTGCTGCGTGTTCCCGATCGTCCCGGTGTTGCGTCGCGGCTTTTTGGCGACATTGCTAGCAATCAGTTAGATGTTGATTTAATCATTCAGTCCATCCACGAAGGCAACAGTAACGATATTTCCTTTACCGTGACCAAAGATTCCCTCAGTCGTGCCGAATCTGTCGCGAGTGCAATTTTGCCAGCTCTTGGAGCTTCCGATGATTCAACGGTTTTAATTGAAACTGATATTGCCAAAGTGTCTATTTCCGGTGCGGGAATGATCGGGCGACCTGGTGTTGCGGCACAAATGTTTAGTGCATTGGCCGATGCTGGGGTGAATATTCAAATGATTTCGACCTCGGAAGTTAAGGTGAGTTGTGTTGTGGATACGGCATTGTCTGATGTTGCAATCGCGACGCTATGTAAACAATTTGATTTAGAAAATACACCGTCATCTCTTACAAAACAACGATCGACCACTAGTGATAAACCTGTTCGAGGTGTGGCATTAGATCTAAAACAAGCGCGATTGGCAATTCGTCATGTTCCCGATCGTCCTGGCATGGCGGCACGTATCTTCTCATTATTAGCAGGCCATAATATTAGTGTTGATATGATCATTCAATCTCAACGCTGTCGTAGTATTAACGAAATAATGACGCGTGATATTGCTTTTACTGTTGCTCAGATGGATGCAATGGAGGCGCAGAGCATACTTGAAGCGGTTCAAGGCGATATGATGTTTGGGGAAGTGGTGGTGGATGAATCGATCGCAAAGGTGAGTATAGTGGGTTCTGGTATGATTAATCATCCGGGAACAGCAGCTAGAATGTTTAATGCGCTTTTCCAACAGGGCATCAATATTCAGATGATTGCCACTTCAGAAATTAAAGTTAGTTGTGTTGTTGCAGATAAGGATGCGATCGCAGCCCTAAAAGCAGTTCACGAAGCTTTTGAACTTTCTGGTAGCACCCGTATTCAAGTTGCGACTTAATTTAATAGACGATCTCCCTAACCCCCTTTTTCAAGGGGGACAAGAATTCAACTTATAGTCCTCCTTAATAAGGGGTATTTAGGAGAATCGGGATTTCTGATGGCAACGATCGGCTTAATTTAAACGATATGATAGTCAAACAGTATGATGGAGAAACAAGCTTTGTCATACCTCGATCGTCTTGATGAGTAAGTATATGCTTCAAACTACTGTTGTCAGACCATCATTTCAATTCACTGTCCCCCCATTGGAGAACGGCGATCGGCTGTCTCGGGATGAATTTGAGCGACGATATGCGGTCATGTCAAGGAGTTGCAAGGCTCAATTAATTGAAGGACGCGTTTATATGTCAGCTGCCGCATTGAGATTGAACAGTCATGGCCGCCCTCATGGACGTTTGATGACTTGGCTGGGATATTATGAAGCGGCGACGATCGGGTCTATTGTTGGCGATGCGATTACAATCAGATTAGATTCGGAAAATGAGCCACAGCCTGACTTGGCATTGTTGATTGATCCAGTCTGTGGTGGCCAAACCCAATTAACAAATGATTATGTAGAAGGTGCACCCGAATTTCTAGCTGAGATTTCGGCGAGTACCGTATCTATTGATTTGGGCGACAAAAAAGTAGCCTATGAACGTAATGGGGTTCAGGAATATCTTGTATGGCGAGTTTTAGATCAACAAATTGACTGGTTTTGGTTGCAAAATGGAGAATATGTTGATCTACTTGCTGATAATGATGGGATTACACGAAGTAGAATTTTTCCTGGCCTGTGGCTCGATCGCACTGCATTACTGAAGGGCGATATGCAAAAGGTTTTGTCAGTTTTACAACTCGGAATTTCATCGAAAGAGCATGATGAATTTGTTGCCCAATTAGGTTCAGTTGAATAGAATCGATCGCCTCCCCAATCTAAAATTCACTATTCAAAATAACGGTGTTTCAATCAAATCGTTAAACTGCGTTTGTCGTAGCCGATCGAGTTCCAACATCCGTCGATCTTCTGCTTGAATCCGTTGTTGGTAATGTTGTCCGAGATCAGGATTTGCAATAATATCGGTACTTTTCCAAAGATCCAGCAAATGCCGTCGCCGCTTCTCACATACCACCCGTTCCAGTGTCGCTGTCGCCGATCGAATCACCAATGCTGCCCGTTCAATATCCGCACTGGTTTTTTCATCAAGTTGTAAAAACCGACAAACTTGAGTCAATTCCGGTGGAAACTCAGCACTCCGATCGCGCAATATCGACAATAAATCCGGGGCATCAGCCGATTCAAATTCTAAATGAGTTGGGTATTGTTTTTGTACCTCTAGCGCCAAATACCAAAGGTAACGTTGTTGCGGTTGAGTGAATGACAAATCATGTTCATCTAAGGCATCTAAAACTAAATCCCGATGCTGTGGCGCGTGGAGATAGATGCGAAGTAATTGTTCCTCACAGGTATCTACTAACGTCCGATCGCCTGGTGTTTGCCATTTCTTCGATTGTCCATGCCAACGCTGCCCTTTCACTTGCAAACGTAAACTTTCCTCAATTTGACGCACAAAGCTTGTATTGCCTTGGCCTAAGAGTTCTGCACACTTTTGAATGTAATAGGTTCGTAATGTTGGATTGGGTAGATTTCCAAGGAGTTTTACGATTTCTTCCGTGGCGGCTTGAGATTGGTCCGGGCGGCTTAAGTCACGCTTTTGAATGGCTTGTTGAATTTGCCAATCAATCCAAAGTGGTGCATCTTCGAGTAATTTTTCATAGGTATTAGCCGAATTATTTTTTAAGAATTCATCCGGATCTTTACCATCAGGAATATTCAAAATTCGCAATTGAACTTCCCCTTGATAAGCCAGATTCGACACTTCCCCGATCGCCCGTTCTGTTGCC
>JANXNM010000340.1 GCA_025354065.1 Synechococcales cyanobacterium 340R_concoct_173_sub
GTTGACGGAAATTCCCGATCTCACGGAGATTGAGGCGAATGAGGGCGATCGGGATTGGGGACGACCTGCGGTAAATCTGACACCGCCGCGCCCGCCTAAATTAAAGCCGCCTGCGCAATATGTGATTCCTGAACCAACGGATCCAACTCAGGTCAATATGGGTGACGATCGGTCGATTGTATGGGCGGCGATTGCGGCGATCGGCGTATTGTTAGGCGTGTTATGGGCCGCAAGATAGAGGTCAACCTTTCCGAGTATGCTGAATGAGTCACTCTTTATGAGTGAATAATTTATACCATTAACCTCTATCTCGACATTAATGAACCCGGCTACCATGAATCCGATCGCTGCTGATACTCATTATGAAACCTACCTAAAACATTACTTTGGGTATGACAGCTTCCGGTTTGGGCAACGGGATATCATTGAGTCGGCTATGAACGATCGGGATGTGCTGGTTCTAATTCCCACAGGCGGCGGTAAATCATTATGTTTCCAATTGCCTGCTTTACTAAAACCGGGATTGACCATTGTAGTATCCCCCTTGATTGCCTTGATGCAGGATCAAGTCCAACAACTAGAAACCAATGGAATTGCCGCGACATTTCTCAATAGTAGTTTGTCGCCTTACGAATCTAGAGATCGATCGCGGGATGTATTAGCCGGAAAAATCAAACTTCTCTACGTTGCACCAGAACGATCCCTCAAAAGCACAATGCCTCCGAAAATTCCACAAAAGAACTTAGCGTTTTTTTGGAGGGGCATGAATAATGCGGGTATAAAATTTAGACAAAAACACATTAATAATTATTGATAAATCTGCAAATCGCTGAAAGCCAGTAGACTCGTTTTATAATGAGAATTACCGGGCAAAATAAGGAAATTATTCGCTCCTCACAAAGTCTACCCATGCGATCGCTCAATTTTGAATTCCTCCAGACCCATGAACCGCTGTTAGTCAAACTCGGCGCAGCAGCAGAACGTAATTGCTATGAAGATCCAAATACCAGCCTGATCAAATTGCGACAGTTTGGCGAATTGCTAGCAAAGATGACTGCAGATTACTCTAGGCTATCCGTCTCCGGATATGACGGTCAACATACCTTACTGAAAATATTGCAAAACCTCGAATCGCGCGAGCTGATTCCGTACGAGGAGGCGCGGTTATTCCATAAAATTCGTAGGATCGGAAATGACGCAGTCCATAAATTGTTTGGCGATTCATTAACTGCTTTAGAACATTTACATTTTGCCTGTTCCTTGGCATGTTGGTTTCACCGTACCTTTGGCACCGATCCAAATTTTAAAGTAGCCTTTATTCCACCGAAAATGAACGAGAGACTGGAAGTCTCCTATGAAAATG
>JANXNM010000292.1 GCA_025354065.1 Synechococcales cyanobacterium 340R_concoct_173_sub
CGATCGCCGCTGCACCACCAACTAAAGCCGTATTGGTTGTATTGTCTAGGATTTCAGTCGTATTGCTTGTTGCATTTTTCGCCCGATCGCCTTCTCCAGTCAGTGGATTACCAAATCCAGAATCGTTGCGATCGTCATCACCGCTTCGGACCATGGTGTTGGCGTTATCACGCTTATTCGGCAACAACAACAACAGCAATCCAGTGCCTAATAGACCCAGAGGAAGCAACCACTTGAGCCAGCCGGGAAAAGGCAAACCAAAAAGATTTCCATCGGTTTTCGCCGACAAGGTGTCGTTAGAATTTGCAGCCTTGCTCGCACCAGTCTTATTCCCTATCCCGGAAGGCTCGCCCGTGGCTGGACTGACTTCAGTGCCGGAGACTTTACTTCCGCCCGCTTCCATTTTGGCCGCTTTCTCACCTGGCACGATCGCCACAACGTTATCAGGGCCGGGATTCTGCACTTGAATACCCGATTGACGAATCGTACTTTGACCTCCTTCTGTTCCTAAGAAGCCCAGGAATGCCTTCACGGGGTTGCTCATCCCACCATTTGGATCTAATTTATGGACGTAATACAAGGGCTGAGAGAATGGATACAGGGGACTCGTTGGCAATACGCCATTCATGGTCAGCGTCCGCAATTTATCTTGAGTGCGGGCTTGATTTGCGGGGACAAAGCTAACAGCAGAACCCTTTAGGCTCGAAATCAGCGCTTTCATGCTGGTGTCTTCAAGCTTAACTGCGTTTTTACCTGATTCCAATGGCGCATTCTTGAAGGCTGGATAGCCCGCTAATGCTTGACGTGTATCGCTCTTTGTCCGATCGACAAAGGTAATTTCGCCTTTCGCACCGCCCAATTGTGACCAATCCGTTATGTCGCCTCGGAATATTTGTGCAAACTTTGGAATCGTTAAATCCTTGGTAAACGCATTTTCAGAGTTCACTACCACTGCAATTTTGTCTCGGCCAATCATCGATGCGACTAAGCCCTGAGCCTTCTCTTGCTCTGTCAAAGGCCTGCCGATCGCCGCCACGTCTGCTTGTCCAGTCAACACGTCTTCTAGTGCCTTCGTTGCACTCACCTGAGACACATCCACCGAAGATCCAGGGAACTGAGTTGCGAATTTCTTTTTCAAAGCACCATTCATTGACAACATGCTGTTGCTGCTGTGAACCCGAACTTTTGTTCCTTTTACAACCGTCACATCGGGGGACGATACAGCACTTTGCATACCTGTCGATTGCACTACAGCCGCAATACTCAAAATACTGAAGGATGTAGTCAGCGGGGCGGCAGATGCGACCAACGCATAAACCCATCCAAATTGTCGGGGAGAGATCTGTTTATTTTGCACCATTTTTACCAAATACCCCTACCCAAATAGGAAACGTTATTTACATGCCACCCTTGCGCTGACTTGAAACAAGACCCGCAATCCGACAAACCGTATCAGTCTGTGCCATCGTTTAGGGCAAAAAGACCAAAGCGCTAGTGATTCATTGTGTCAAAAGAATCCATAACTGCACAGATTTTTTAGAGATTTACGCCTAAATTACACACCGATCGTACAAAAACTCCCCATAACTTGTAATACTCATCACGTTAGATCTCATTTGAAGAAACGGAACATGGATTCAAGATTTTTTCAGATTTAATTATTCAGTTTCGCTACATTCTCCGCCACCCGTCTACCCCTCGAAATCCCCATGAAGCTTGCCAGCCGTCCGTCTATTCGTCCCCAAGATGACTCCAAAGCCATCACCCGTGATTATTTCGATCGCATGGCCCCAGAACTCGATTCTTGGAATCGTCGTAATCGTGCCTACTACCGCGATCTGGAAATTTTCCATCAATTTGTTATTTCCCCCGGTGCGAGGGTTCTGGAAATTGGCTGCGGGACGGGAGATTTGTTGGCGCAGGTCAAACCGGGCTTGGGAATTGGAATTGATTTTTCCCGCAACTTAGTTGCAATCGCCCAAGCCAAACATCCGCACCTACATTTTCACTGTCTAGATGCCGAAACCTTCACGCCTGACGACATCCTAGATGGATCCGACGGCTTACCTCACGCACCCTTTGACTTTATTGTTTTGTCAGGAGTTCTCGGGCATCTGAGCAATATCCAAACCATTCTCCAGCGATTACATCTTTTTAGTGGTCCGCGCACTCGCCTGATTCTCACCTTTCATAACTACCTATGGCAGCCGCTTTTGACCGCTGCTGAAAAAATTGGTCAACGCCGTCCCCAGCCGCCCCAAAGTTGGCTTTCGATGCATGATGTGCAAAATTTACTGACCATTACGGGCTACCAAACCGTCAAAACTGGACGACGATTTCTCTGCCCCAAGGGAATTCCATTGGTCAGTCCGATCGCCAACCGATTTCTAGTGCAACTCCCTGGACTGAATCACTTGGGCCTCACCAACACTATTATCGCCCGTCCTCAGCCGCGCCCCGAGAGACCCGCCTTAAGCTGTTCTGTGGTGATTCCAGCTCGAAATGAAGCAGGGAATATTGCCAACGCGATCGATCGCTTGCCGAAATTGGGTTGTCATACTGAAGTCATTTTTGTTGAAGGGCATTCCAGCGATCGAACTTGGGAGGAAATTCAGCGTGTCGTCCAGAACGGTCATCCCGAATTCAAGCTCAGTGCCTTCCAGCAAACAGGCAAGGGAAAGGCCGATGCGGTTAGATTGGGATTCGATCGGGCGACGGGTGATGTGTTGATGATTTTGGATGCGGACCTGACGGTTCAGCCTGAAGACCTGTCGTTGTTTTTTGAAGTGATTGCCTCTGGACGGGGGGAATTTATTAATGGATCGCGCCTTGTTTATCCGCGATCGGGGGAAGCGATGCCTTGGATTAATAATCTGGCCAACAAATTTTTTAGCCTCGCATTTTCCTTTCTTTTGGGGCAAACCTTAAAAGATACGCTTTGCGGTACGAAAGTGATTCACCGAGATGACTACGAAAAATTGGTGGCGGGACGCGAATATTTTGGTGATTTTGATCCGTTTGGTGACTTTGATTTACTTTTCGGGGCGACCAAGTTGGGACTTCATTTGGTCGATGTGCCTGTTCGCTATCAACCGCGTGTCTACGGCACCTCGAATATTTCCCAT
>JANXNM010000357.1 GCA_025354065.1 Synechococcales cyanobacterium 340R_concoct_173_sub
GCAGATTTGCAACAACATTTCCAACTGGCTGAAACTTGTAGCTACCCAGTGAGGACTGAACGTAACTATCTACGATGTAGGATTCCTTATCCGTACTCTTCAATCCCAACTTTTTCTGATCCGGAGTACCATCCACAACCGCATAGCTTCCTGGTTGGCGAATGTCAACAGTACTAGTGAGAGTACCGTTCAAGTCGTGTGTTTCCTGAGGGAAAATATAGTATAGCGCCGGGAACTTCGGCATGACAACAGGGCGTGCCTGATTTCCATCAAAAATACTGTAAGCCTTACTCAAATCGTAAGACGCTGTGGCTGGAATATTCAACGCACCACAAAGGCGAGATAGTCCCAAGCGTGCTCTTACTAGTTTTTGCTCCTTTACAGCATCTAATGCAGGCGAAGGGGCAAAATCAGCGATCGCTTTAGGAGTTCCGTCAGAATTGACTGACACCAACAGACCTTTGGCCTTATCATCTCCTAAAGCGTTATCGTCTTCTATTGCAAACAAGTCTGGATCGCAGGCAGATGGATAAACAGCGAGTTCAGGACTACCTCCTCTGGACGGCAATTCAATTGCATAGTGACCAAACGAAGGAGAGGGACGGAATCCAAAGGTCCGATCGCGGCGAATCTGGAAATTGAGCATGATTAGCTCAGCCATTCTCAACTTGCTATTGTTAACCGCCTGAACACCATACCCGTTGCCTGTTGTTTCAGTATATCGCTGCCTCAGAGCTTCAATGTAGGCCTCTGGTGGCACGCTGTAGTAATCACGAGGATTAATCGCATTTCTTGTGGTACCCGTTGATTTGTATTGAAACTGCTTAATTAATGCTTTGGGTAAAACCCGATTCGTTTCATCAGAATTTTCATTCATTAACTCATACAGATCTGCACCCAACTGCAACATCAGTTTTCCGTTTTCACGGGTGTTAGTCAGCCCTAGTCCGCCACCAATATTATTGTTTGCGCCATTCAAGTTGGTCGGGTCGAACTTCTGGACCGTATCAATCTCATAGGCCAGCATTCCAACAGTGCAAGATGCCGTCTGAATATAAGTCTTATCAGCAGTTGAAAGACTGTCGTAGGATGTACCAGCGTCTATGAGATCTAACGCACGACGAAGATTGGAGAAGTTACCCCACATGCTCAGTGCAGGATAGGGATGTATTATTTTACTACCAGCAGCTTCTTGTTTTGGTGGGAATGCACCATCTGGATCTCCAGCAAAGTGTGCCAAATTTCGTAGGGCAATTCCTAATGACTGACCTGCTCCGATCGCAATTTTGAACGCCCCTAGATCTCCGGCTGGCGGCTCAAATTCCCAACCATTGGTTCCGCGCCCCGAGAAAAAGTCTGACAACAAATCAACCGACTCAGTTGCAGATGTCTTAAATCGGGTCGGGACAAAGTTAGTGGACTGACGCAAGGTGGTCGGAGTCCCTGGGTGAGCCGTTGTCGCTAAGCAAGCAAACGGATAATCTGCTCCAAACTGATTAATAAAGTCAGTATGATACAAGGCAGTTGCCTGAACAGCCGCTAAGTTATCGCGTAAGGTTCTATGCTGCTGCTGAACATGAGGAATAGTAGTAGTGGCAGAGGCGACAGGATATGGCTTAACTTCAGGAGGATAGAGCGGATCGCCCTCCCGCTCATCTTTGTCTGGATCATTAAGGTCTCTAGCAGAGGATATATATCCATCACCATTAGGAAATCCACTACTAGGTTGATCTCGCGGAGTGACCCAACCGAAGGGATTTCCCAACTCCAAACGCTCACCCACTAAAATACGAAGCCCCTCATTTCGGGCACGAGCCTCCCAATATCCGTCAGCCCCAACGCTTTCATCCGCAGAAGGCTTTTCGTCCGTCTTTGAATTTGGAGTAACACTATTAGCCGTAGTCAAATAACTCTGGTCAGATGGAATTTTATATCCA
>JANXNM010000381.1 GCA_025354065.1 Synechococcales cyanobacterium 340R_concoct_173_sub
GCCGATCCGATCGCTCCTCCCGCATCGTCACCAACACCTTCATCCGAGGCTCACGCGGAAAAAACCGACTCACCGACTCCCAATCCTCCACATTGTCAAACACCAACAACGCCATTCCATCCAATGACTTTAACCATTGCCCATAGCAATCCTGAACCCGTTCCACCTCATCCACGATCTGATCATTCACCAGCACGCCCATTCGCCGAGCCTTATCCAAAAGCTGGACCACCACACCCGATCGCGCATCCAACCACCAGATCCCCGCCGCATAATCCCCAGCATCACGCGACTTCACAGCATATTGCCAAGCCAATTCCGTCTTCCCTACACCGCCCATCCCCGACGCCGCCACGATCGCCACTCTCGAAGACTCCGCCAAAAACACAGCAAGATCCGTCATCGCCCGATCGCGACCCACAAACGTCTGAGAACCCAACTCAGACGGAATATCGTACAGAATGCTTAACTTTGTCGCAGCATCGATCGACGGCTCCAGTCAATCAGAAGACTTCCCAAAATGTAGTACTGGATTCCCTTGAATTTGAATAATCGGTTGTTCCTGTTTTGCATTCACCTGTAACCCTTGTCCACCGAAGATTTGTTGAACATTCTCAGCATTCACATCATCAAATTGCACGATCGTCTGATGAATCTGCTGAACAAATGGCTCAACCTCCGCCTTTAACTGCGGATTTTCTAACGCCTTCGCCAAATAGTTTTTCAACGTCTCGATCGCCTGAACGTCCTTCAGTTCAGCCTTATCCAACAACTGCTTCGTCTCTGGCTTCCCTTTAAAACAACGATTCCAAAGCAACTTCCCCAAGGCCTCGATCGGCACCAATGCCTTCTCCACAACCCTCTCACCCAATTTACCGCTCACGCCCTCATAAAACTTATCCAAAACAATCTTGCTCAAAAGCGTAGATGCAGCCAAAGTAATCGGGTCCATAGCGTCACTCATCCAGTACGAATAATTTGTTTTTATGCCTTCATAACTATATTACCCACTTCCGGAAAAATCTTACGATCCTGCTATTAGCCCTAGATAACGTTAAAATCTTGCTGTGCACGTTCCATAATTCTGGCGGCGACAATAGCTATGTGAATGCTTATAAAGCTGAAGCAATCTTGACTGAAGACGATAAATTGATACTGACGGGGTTGCCATTCCGATCTGGGAGAACAGTAGAAGTAATTGTTCTAGAACATGAAACTCGTAATCCAATTTCAATCACTTCACTTTTGCAGGTTTGCGGGTGGCCTTTGAAGTAGCTTTGGCGCGTTTGGTGGAGGTAGCTTCGGGGAGTTCGATCGTTTGGCCCGAGCGTATATTGGCAGCTTGTTGAAGTAAAGATTCAGCAAAGTCTTTGGCCGCTTTTGCAGATTCAACTTCATTAGTGACAACTTCACCGCTGGCAATTTGGGCGAGTTCAACTTTGCGTTCTTCTGCATTCAATGGATGAATTCTAACAACAGTACGAAGAGTGGATTCATCAACGGTTTTAGACTTCTTGCCACTAGGATCAATCACTTCTTTACTCACCCGGTAATGCTGATCTGCCATAGCGGCAACGATCGGTTGATGGGTCACACAAAGCACTTGATGATCTTCGCTGAGTTGAAATAGCTTTTGCGCGATCGCGCCTGCCACACGGCCCGAAACTCCCGCATCAATTTCATCAAAAATCAATGTTCCAGCCGAATCCACTTGAGAAAAACAAGATTGCAATGCCAGTAGAAAGCGACTCATTTCCCCGCCCGATGCAATGTCCGTAAGCGGCTGCAAAGGTTCACCGGGGTTTGGACTAATTAAATAGGTAATACGATCGCTTCCGGCGGGGGTTGGGGCAATGTGCGTAATTCCCACTTGGAATTGAACTTTTTCCATAGCGAGTGGTTTCAGTTCTTTCACCAACTGTGTTTCTAATGTTTCAGCAGACTGTTGACGAAGTTTACTCAAAGTATTGCAAGCTTCAATTAATTCAGTTTTGCGTGCCAAAGTTGTCGCTTCAAGATCCGCAAGGGATTGCCCACCCCCGGTCAGGGATTCGAGTTCAGATTGCAAATTGTCCCGCAATTCGATCGCATCGCCCAACGTCGGACCATATTTGCGACAGATAGCTTTGAGTTCGGTAATGCGTTCTTGAACTTCTTGCAAACGAACCGGATCGGCTTCAATGTTGGCACCGTAGAAGTTAATATCACGGCCTGCTTGTTCAATTTGGGCCAGAGCATCCGCAACAACATCTAAAATTGATTGAACTTGATTATCGATCGTCACCATATCCAGCAAAATGCCTTCCGCATGTCCTAGCAAATCAGCACAGGCGCGAAATTCTCCTGTTTCACTCTGATATAGCATTTCATAGATTTCATAACTCTGTTTTTGAAGTCCCACACTATGGCTAAGGCGGTTTCGTTCATTCTCTAAAGATTCTAATTCGTCGGCTTCCGTAAGATTAGAAATATTAAGTTCTTTGAGTTGAAATTCAAATAGATCCAATTGCTGTAAACGTTGAGCTTCCGATTGTCGTCGCTGTTGAAGATTCCGATCGGCTTGTTGATATAACGCAAATCGTTCGGCTACAGATTCTCGTTGTTTTAAAAGTCTTTCACCTCCAAAACTATCGAGCCAATCGCGCTGGACTCCAGGTTGACCGATTTGTACGGTTTGGCCTTGGGCTGTGATTTCGACGAGGGAATCTCGCAGCGATTCGAGTTGTTGTTTTGTAACATTCGTGCCGTTGATCCGGGATTTGTTACGGGAGCCGCTGCTGGCTGAAATTTCACGCACACAAATTAAAAAGGCTTCATCTTCGAGAAGTTCAATTTTTTCCCGATCGCACCAATCTTTGAGATGCTCCGTCAGGTTGAATTGGCCTTCGAGCAATGCTTTCGCTTCTCCAGTACGGACGGCTCGGCCTGAGGTTTTTCCGCCGAGCAATGCATCAATTGCGTCTAGAATGATAGACTTCCCGGCTCCTGTTTCCCCCGTGAGAACGTTGAGTCCTGCGCTAAAGTCTAGCTCTAGACGATCGATGAGGGCAAAATTCTCGATTTTCAAAGAACGCAACATGGGAAATCGGGGCAAGTTAAAGGGCAAGTGTATACAAATTCTATCTGTTATTTCTATGTTGACCCGATCGAATGCAATAATCGAAGCCTTCGCGGCCTTTAAAGGCGGTAATGTCGATCGGGCTGAATGGATGGCCCGTCAGGTTTTGGAAAAGGATCCAAACAACATCGAAATGACGAAACTCCTGGGTGCTGTATATTCTACGCGATCGGACTTTCGCGAATCTCTAGTGTATTACCTCGCGGCGATCGAACTCGATCCACAAGATGCCGAAGCTTGGAATAATAGTGCAGTAATTTGGCAGTCCTTGGGTGACCTGGAACAGGCGCGATTGGCGGTGCATCGGGCTATTGTGCTGCAACCAGATTTTCCCCAAGCGTTTTTTAATCTAGGAAATCTCGCAGGTCGGCAAGGCGAAACGGATGTGGCGATCGCGGCCTATCAAAAGGCGATCGAACTGAATCCTAACTATCTTAGCGCTTGCACAAATTTAGCGCGTCTACTGCAAGCAACCGATCAACTCACCCCTGCGATCGAACTTTTCCGTAAAGTAGTGAATCTTTCGCCAAATTCTGGCAAGGCCCATTTGAATCTGGGCAATGTTTTACAAATGCAAGGCAACACAGAGGCCGCGCTGCTGCATTACCAAACGGCATTAGAGCTTTCCCCCTACGATCCAATTTTGGCCCATAATCTTGGCTTACTCTATGAGCAACAGGGCGATTGGGAAACGGCGAGGGTGCATTATCTTTTGGCGCTGCGGCTGGATTCCCGATCGGCCATCAGCCATCACAAACTGGGGGCAGTGTTACAGAAATTAGGCGATACTCAGCTTGCCATCAGCCATCTTCAGCAGTCGCTCTCCTACGAACCCAATGACCCGACGGCCTATCACACGCTGGGAATGCTGTGGTGTGAGACGGGAGCTTTGGAGGGCGGGGTGGCTTGTTTTGAGCAGGCGATCGCCTTCGCTCCTGATTTTGCGGAAGCTCATTGGGAGTTGGCGCAGGCGTTGTTAAAGCTGGAACAATGGGCGCGGGGCTGGAAGGAGTCGGAATGGCGTTGGTTGGCTCCTAGCTATCTCGCGCAGCAATTGCCCCGTCACCGTAAGATTGTGGCTTGGACGAGTGCTGAGAATTTGAAAGAGAAAACTATTTTGGCTTGGGCTGAGAATGATGTGGCGGCTTCGGTGATGTTTGCTCGCTGTTTGCCCTTGTTAAAGTTGCGAAATCCGGCCCGAATCGTGGTGGAGTGTGATGCCTCTGTCGCGGAATGGATAGCGAGTTTGGATTGCATTGATCAGGTGGTGGCGCGATCGGACAAACTACCCAAAGCAATTGATTTCCAAATCTCGTTAGGTTCGTTACCCGCTGTGTTGGGGTGCGACAAGTGGCCTGATGCTCTGACTGGAGACCCCCTAAAGAGCACTAATCCTGGATAGTATTAAGCCAATCGACTAAATCATTCAGTTTTGTAAAATCCCACAACTGTTCATTCAATGATTCTAATTCTTCTAAAGAGAGTTGATTGATCTGGACTTTAAGACGATCGGATAACTCTCCGACGGTACGGGGCAAGAGTCGTAGGATTTGCGATCGTTGACGATCGAGGATTTGCGATCGTTCAGCTAAACGGCCTTGCTCTAATCCTTGAGTAATTCCTTGAGTAATTCCTTGAGTAATTCCTTGTTCTAATCCTTCAGCCAATCCTTCAGCCAATCCTTCTTCTCTTCCTTCTTCTCTTGCCTCTTCCTTCAAACTTGTTGAGATGCTATACCAGTCTCGATAATACTTCAGGCTATTTTCATAGATTTGTTGTTCATTTGTTGTAAAATTCGCAATTTCAGCAGTTTCAAATAGTTCATTAAACACGTCTTCTTGGAGTACGATCGGACGATCGGTTAAATCAGGTAAATGTTTTAGAAGATATAGCCATTTGTCAAAGTGAGTTTCTAATTCTTCTAGAGATTTCGTGAACTTAGGTAATTCAATGTAAATGTATTTCAACTTATCGTAGAATACCTCGCAGCGCTGATTTTTTAATTCGATGATATGGAGAAACGTTGGATCATGTCTATGATCGTCGAAAATAAAGTCTAAAATACCGACTGTGTAAACTGGACTGAGTTTATAATTCCAATGGCCTTTGAGTGCTTGTTCTTGAATAGGGAAGCTGGAGTAGTAGACGCTGCGATCTTTGAAGAAATTATGCTTTGCTTTTTGGATTTCAACAATGAAGCGTTCACCACCTTCAGCTTGACAGTAAATGTCAAAGATTGCTTTTCGGTCAATTGCTGTGTTACCCAAGTTCTCAGTATTTCTAAAAGTTAGATCTCGTATTTGGTGATGAGGCGGTAAAAGGGTATTGAGAAAATCGATCAATAGCCGTTTGTTTGGTTCGGTGCCGAAGACACGTTTAAAGCCAAAGTCGGTGAGAAGATTGATGTATTTATCTTGGAGAATCATGACGAGTAGACCGATCGCATCTAATTTTAATTATAGGTGACAATCCGTTAAAGTATTCGATCGAATTGAGAATATAGAATTCATGTTCTCAATTCGATCAGACCTGCTATTCAAATCTCTACTAGATATAAGCCACTACATCATCCGTTGCAAAACGAACCTTAGGCATCGTTGCATACTTGTCTTCCGCCGATCGGTACCCTGCCGGACACACGACTATGGAGGCATAACCCAACGCCGCCAAGCCCAGAATCTCATCATACTTCGGAGCTATGAAGCCCTCGATCGGACAAGTATCAATGCCCATCATGGCCGCTGTCGTCATATATTGACCCAATGCAATATAAACCTGACGCGATGACCAATTATCCACATTGGTATTACGGCCCATGAATCCTTTAATCATTCCAGTATATCCGGCAAGCGCATCAACGGTGGTTCCATGAACTTCTGCTTGGCGAGCAATATAGCGATCGACATCGGTATCATTCATATCTTTTTTAATGGCCAACACCACCAAATGCGATGCGTCAACCACCTGTGCCTGATTCCAAGAATGCTCCAAAAGCTGCGATCGAATCTCTGGATTCTTCACCACAAAAAACTTCCAGGGCTGCAATCCAAAGGACGACGGAGCCAATACTAGACTTTGTTCTAAAGCGGTCCAAGTGGCATCAGGAATGATTTTTGAAGAATCAAACTTTTTCACTGCATAACGCCACTGCAACTGATGAATCGCCGCTTCAGGAGAAAGCAAAACGTCTGACATAGGAGAAACCTCTAATTCAATTGAAACCTGCCAAACACTACAATACAAGGCGTTTCTGTTTTTTGGATGGTTTTATCGACACATATTTGAAATTATTTGAAATTTTGGCACGACAGAACATGAGATTATTGATCAGATTGATTATGAAGCCCATTGCGATCTTCCGCCGATCGCATCTCATCGACCACCACCATGCCGACTGCAACAATCATCTTCCCAACACTGGTGGGCCAACCCAGCGCCGTCGAACTTCTCAGCCAAGCGATCGCCCAAAATCGCGTGGCACCCGCTTACCTATTTGCAGGCGCACATGGCGTTGGCAAACGATTGGCTGCAAAGGCATTTCTGCGGGAACTACTCGGAGACACGGGAAATCGTGCGCAGCGGGGAAACCATCCCGACTTACTTTGGATCGAGCCAACTTACCTACACCAAGGCAAACGGTATAGTCCCGCCGAAGCCGAAGCCGCCGGAGTTAAGCGCAAGTCTGCCCCGATCGTTCGTCTTGACCAAATCCGGGAAATATCAGTATTTCTCAGCCGCCCACCGTTGGAAGCCGATCGGGCAGTCGTCGTGATTGATAGCGCCGAAACGATGCCCGAATCTGCGGCTAATGCATTATTAAAAACATTAGAAGAACCTGGTCGCGCCACAATTATTTTGCTTGCGCCCAGCGTCGAGTCGTTGTTGCCAACCTTAGTGTCTAGATCTCAGCGGATTCCTTTTTATCGGTTGTCTCATACTGATTTTTGTGATGTAGTTCAACGATCGGAGTATCCTCAACTTTTAGAACAACAACAAATCATAGATCTCGCCCAAGGTAGTCCCGGCGATGCAATTGAGCAATGGCAACGATTGCAAGACATTCCCCCCGAATTGCTCAGCCAAGCCATCCAGCGACCTACTACCATTCCCGATGCGCTCCGCCTCGCTAAACAAATCACAAAAACATTAGATGCCGAATCTCAAGTGTGGCTTTTAGATTATTTGCAACAGGTTTACTGGCGATCGGGCACGGCCAGCATTTCAGTATTAGAACAACTAGAAAAATCCAAAGAATATCTACGCGCCTATGTTCAACCTCAACTTGTGTGGGAAGTTACTTTAATGACTGGATTAAACTAATTTAGAACTAATTTAAACAAGTTTAGAACTAATTTAAACAAGTTTCGATCGTCCTTGCCACCGCCATTGCCAATCCATTTAAATCATAGCCGCCTTCCAATCCAAACAAAATTCGAGGCGTAATCTCTAAACACCATTTTGTAAATCGACCATAATCATCGGCACTCAATCGCATACGGGCCAAGGGATCGACCGCCATCGCATCATATCCAGCACTAATAATTAATAATTCTGGATTGCCCGATCGTAACCAAGGCAAAACCTGTGATTCAAATGCTGCATTATAGACATCTGAACCACTTCCCGGTTCTAATGGCACATTCAAAATATTACCAAATTCACCAGTCTCACTCGCCGCACCTGTCATTGGATAAGCTGGGAATTGATGGAGTGAACAATAGCGAATTTTGGAATGCTTTTCAACGATCGCCTGCGTCCCATTCCCATGATGCACATCCCAATCTAAAATCGACACTCTCGACAAGCCCAAATAATCAACCGCATAAATGGCTGCGATCGCCGCATTAGCAAACAAACAAAATCCCATTCCTTCATCCGGCAATGCATGATGACCGGGCGGGCGGGCCAATACAAAAGCAGAACGATTTTTCGTCATAACCTCATTAACGCCATCTACCCAAGCATTCAAAGCCAAACGCGCCACATCGTCACTAGCGGCACTGAGGGGCGTTGATTCAAAGGAACTAATTCCAGAAGCTGCAAACTCTGTCACTCGCGCAATATGCTGGGCGGTATGCGCTAATAGCAACAAATCATTTACAGGACGGACTTCGATCGGAGTCGGTAGCAGCCATTCTAATTGATTTGCAAAGGTCGATCGTTCTAATGCGGTCTTAATTACGGTTAGGCGTGCGGCACGTTCGGGATGACCATCGCCCGTGTCATGGTCTAGAAACCGATCGCTATAAAAAATAGGGAACATCTTATTCCTGCTACTCACAGAATGCGGGACTAT
>JANXNM010000484.1 GCA_025354065.1 Synechococcales cyanobacterium 340R_concoct_173_sub
TACCAACCAAGCCGAAGTGATGAAGCGATTAGCTAATAATGAAGATGATCTATATTTCACGGGCCGTCCACCGCGAGATCTGGATGTTGAATTACGGCCAATCTTGCCTAATCCGATCGTTGTCGTGGCCAATCGATCGCACCCTCTTGCCCAAGAAAAAAGCATTCCCCTAAAACGTCTTGCAGAGGAACAGATGATTATGCGGGAGTCTGGATCTGGAACTAGAGCGATCGTCGAACAATTCTTCAGTGACAATCGTATAGACATCACGACAATCATGGATCTGACGAGCAACGAAGCGATCAAACATGCGATCGTAGGTGGACTTGGCATTTCAATCCTCTCCCAACATACCCTCGCCCTCGAAAACAACGAAAGCCCCCTCGTCATCTTGGACGTAGAAGGCTTCCCGATTCAGCAATATTGGTACTTAGTCTATCCATCAGGCAAACAACTCTCGATCGCAGCTCAGTGTTTTATTGATTTTCTTCTTAATGAAGGAAAGCAAACGATCGAACAAGCTCTCGCTAATGCGCTGCAATAATTCTAAAAATTTGTTTAAGAAACTGGATTGTGGGTTTCAGCTTCTTTTTCAACTTCCGAAGGTAAGAGGGTTTCTTCCTTTTTACGAGACTCAAGCCAAAGCGGAAGACCGATCGCAACGGCCACCAAAAATAGAGCTACAAAGGCGAACTCAGTTGCAAAATCGATCAACTTCTCAAGCGGCACTACTTGACCCGCGAAGTAAGAAAGGCTCACCATCACCGTCGCCCAAGTCACAGCACCTGTAACGTTGTAGAGCATAAACGACCAAAATGGCATCCCTGAAATTCCAGCCAATGGACTAGCAAATACTCGAAACAACGCGATAAATCGACCAAAGAAGACAGCTTTACCCGCATTTTCTCCAAATTTCTGACGCAAGTCTTCCAACTGACTATCTTTAAATCGCAACAACTTGCCAATCTTAGACAACAGCGCCCAGCCACCCTTCGCCCCGATCCAATAACCTATCGTCCCACCCAATGCTGCACCCAATGCCGCATCACACAGAACCCACTGAAATTCTAGCTGATGACTTCCTGCCAAAAAACCGCCCACGATCGTTACAGTCTCTCCCGGAATCGGCAATCCTAAATTCTCTAGTAAAATTCCAAAAAAGACAGCCCAGTAACCATACTTCTGAGCAATTTGCTCAATAATCTCAGGAGAGAGAAAGTCAAACGACATGAACAGACCTTTACAAAGCTTCAGTAATTAACATGATTACGCGGCACTCGTCGGACTGTCAATGCCACAAATCACACTATTAAAGTCCCGTGAAAAATATAAGTCAATAATACTTTAGTTATTTTGCACGACAGACTTTAGATAATGCACTAATGCCTCTAGCCCTAAACGATAGCTATTAGGCCCAAAACCACTAATCTGACCCACTGCGATCGGAGCAATGTAGGAATGGTGACGAAATTCTTCACGACGATGGATGTTACTGAGATGAACCTCAACAGTAGGAATGTTAACTCCTGCCAAAGCATCCCTCAACGCAACACTAGTGTGAGTATAACCACCCGGATTGATCATAATTCCATCTCGGTTGCCTGCGGCTGAGTGAATCATATCAATCAATCCACCTTCATGGTTTGACTGAAAGCAATCGAGTGTAACTCCCATCCGGTTTCCCTGCAGAACTAGTGCCCGATTAATATCTTCCAGGGTATGAGAGCCATAAATTTCAGGTTCTCGTTTCCCTAAAAGATTTAAATTCGGGCCGTGCAAAATCAAAATACGCATTGTAAATACGCGACTTAACCAAAGAATACGTTAGCAATGAATGGGCTAGTAGCGAGAGCGATCTACCGGAATAGGAATCAACTCAGGCTCAGGCTGGACCTCAGGGCCTAGCAGAGCGTCGATTATTTTTTGGGTGAGTTCCTTTAGCTTATCCAGCAGTGTGTCAATGAAATCCATGAACAGACCTCTTCTTTGATATTGCCTGAATCTAACTTCGCCCAAAACAACTCCTTAGGATGATTAATCGGTCAGAATGTTTAGAGCGACCCTTAATTCAATGTTAACAAGCAAGCGCAGTAAAGCCAAGACCCTTATCCTGAATTTATTGATTTGCTTAACTTAGCTCATTGTAACGGAATATTTACATATAATCCGATCGTTTACACAAATTCTCAGGATCGAAATCGACTCCCCTTTCAAATTATCCCTCAGACCTAACCTAGCTCCCCTGAATGAGCTGACGGCGCAACAGATCTAAGGCTGTACCAATTGTCACTAACCGAACCCAATCTCGACCCCGATCGCCAAATCGAAAGGCTTGTGCCGTCGTACTATCTGGCCCCGCAACGCCCACGTATACTAGTCCTACAGGCTTTGTCTCACTGCCGCCGCCTGGTCCCGCAATGCCCGTTACGCTCAAACCCCAATCTGTCCCAATCCGATCGCGTACTCCCACCGCCATTTGCTCAGCCACAGCCTCACTAACCGCTCCATCAGTTTCCAAAAGCACTGGGTCTACGCCTAAAAGAGAAATCTTAACCCGGTTGTCATAGGAAATGATACCGCCAAAAAAATAATCAGAACTACCGGGAGCCGTGGTCAAAAGTTGGCCAATACCGCCGCCTGTACAAGATTCAGCAACGGATAAAGTTTGGCCTCGATCGCGCAACAGTTGACCGACCACACTCCCTAATGAATCCTCATCAGCCCCATAGCAATCGATGCCAGCGATGGCTCTCAACTGCGCTTCCACAGGCGAAATCAACGCGATCGCCTCAGTCTCAGTCTTCGCTTTTGCCGAAATCCTTAACTTAACTTCACCTTTATTGGCATAGGGAGCCACTGTCGGATTGGACTGCTCTAAATACTCACTAACCCGCTCAGCCAAGGACGACTCAGACACGCCCCAAAATCGTAGCGTCCGGGAAATAATAGTCTCACTGGCCCAGCCCTTTGATCGCAGCAATGGCACTGCCGTCTCCTGCCACATTCGCTTCATTTCAGTTGGGACACCGGGAAACGTCAAAATCAAGACATTTGGCTTTGGTTCCCAGATCATTCCAGGCGCTGTGCCGATCGGATTGGGCAGAATATCCGCCCCCGATGGTCGTTGGGCTTGCTTGCGATTGCTGTCAGTCATGTGACGACCGCGTATCTTAAACTTATTCGCAATATCCTCAATCACAGCCGCATCTTCAAGCAACTCAACCCCAAAGGTCTGGGCGATCGTCTCAGTGGTTAAATCATCGGGTGTTGGCCCTAGACCACCCGTAAAAATAATTAAATTTGCCCGTTCCGCCGCGATCGCAATAGTCCGACTTAACCGCTCAGGATTGTCACCAACCGTACTTTGATAATAGTGTGCGATTCCTAACTTAGCCAATTCCTTCGCAAGATACTGCGCATTGGAATTAAGAATATCCCCCAGCAGCATCTCTGTCCCGACACTAATTACTTCAGCGATCGTCATGATGCCCCACTCTTAAATTTCATCCTAAAGTTCCAAACCACTTGAGCTTGTCTAGCCATCAGGCTTGCCTAGCAATCTGCCAAACCCGCCAAGATACAAAGATCAAAATTACGGTAGCGATCGCTGCATAGCCGAAGCCATTAGGCATCCCCGAAAACGCCAAAGCTAGACATCCCACCCAAAGCGTCAATGAATAGATAAACAAAACAGTGCGCCGATGGGATAACCCTGCTTGCAAAAGACGATGGTGCAAATGACGATTGTCCGCAATAAATGGAGACTTGCCACTACAGACCCGATCGAGAATAACGGCTGACATATCGACAATAGGCACCGCTAAAATTAGTGGCAGCAACACCGCCACCGTTGTCACACCTTTTACCAAACCAATGACCCCGACACCTGCTAGCGTAAATCCAACAAAATAAGATCCACCATCGCCCATAAAAATCTGAGCGGGATTGAAGTTATATCGCAAGAACCCTAAACAGCAGCCTGCCAATGCCGCCGCAACTAATGCCGCTGCGGGCTGATTCATCGCCAGACAGGTAATCATCATCACGAGGGAAGCAATGCCGGAAACCCCCGCCGCCAATCCGTCTAGACCATCAATCCAATTAATGGCATTGGTAATCCCAACTAGCCACACCACCGTCAACACAAGGCTCAAAATATCGGGTAAATGCGCCAGACCACCGGGTAGATCGGTCATACCGGGAACGGATAGAAAGTTAATCTGTACGCCCATTTGCCAAGCACCGATCGCAACAATCACTTGAGCGATTAAACGAGTGAATGGCGATAAATTGAATAAGTCATCCAAAAACCCAATCGCAAAGTAGGCCACTGCACCTATCGCTACGCCCCACATTTCGAGTTCTTTATCCGGTCTTAATCCACCAAAACCTCCTATGCGCCAAGCCACTAGCAGCGCTGCTATGAACCCCGCAAACATTGCGACCCCGCCTAAACGGACCATAGGGCGCTGATGAACTTTCCGGGGATTAGGAGGATCGACGTAACCAAGCTGGAGAGCAGTTTTTTTCACCCAAGGAGTGGCGAAAAGGACCACAGAGGTCGAGAGAGAGAAGGTTAAAAGGGGATACCAAGGAGACAGCATTGACACCTGGATTGAAAAGAATAATTTTGTCGAGGAGCATAAATATTTAGGTATGACCTCCCAAGATTAGAACATAAAAAACGGAGATGCGATCGTCTCACATCTCCGCAAGGTCATGGATTTTTCAGGTCAGATTTACACTAAAACGGGTTCAGCTACGGGAGAACCGAGGTGAGGATACAGTGGGAATCGCGAACAAAGGGCCGCAACTCGACGTAAACACTCAGTAGCAATCTGCTCATCTTCAGGATTCAGAAGCCGATCGGCAATAATATTGGCGATTTCAGTAAACTCCGTTGCGCCCATGCCACGGGTCGTCATTGCCGCTGCACCCAATCGAATGCCGCTGGTCACAAAGGGTGACGCTGGGTCAAAGGGAACGGTATTTTTGTTGGCGGTGATATTAACAGTACTTACAAGAGCATCCGCAATTTTCCCTGTCATCCCAATGGATTGCAAGTCAACCAAAATTAAATGATTGTCCGTGCCGCCGGAAACCAGCTTAAAGCCACGAGACTGAAGCTGCTTGCCCATGGCTTGAGCATTGACAATAACTTGGCCGCAGTAGGTTTTGAACTCCGGCTTCAGCGCTTCACCAAAGGCAACGGCTTTCCCCGCAATCACATGCTCCAACGGTCCGCCTTGAGTCCCCGGAAAGACGCATTTATCGAACTTCTTACCCAATTCTACATCGCGGGTCATAATCAATCCACCCCGAGGACCACGAAGGGTTTTGTGAGTCGTAGTCGTAACGACATCACAATAGGGGAGTGGGTTGGGATGATGGCCTGTGGCGACAAGACCCGCAATATGGGCAATGTCAGCCATCAGGAAAGCGCCTACTTCGTCCGCGATCGCACGGAATTTGTCAAAGTGAATGGTGCGGGAATAGGCGGAGTAGCCACAGATAATTAATTTCGGTTTGTGTTCCTTCGCGATCGCCATTATTTCATCATAGTCAAGCTGTTCGGTTTCTTTGTTCACGCCATATTGAACGACTTTGAACCATTTGCCGGAGACGTTGACGGGGGAGCCGTGGGTCAGATGTCCGCCGTGGGACAGATCCATGCCCATAATAGTATCACCCGGTTCGAGCAGGCCCAAGAAGACAGCAAAGTTAGCCTGTGCACCGGAGTGGGGCTGAACGTTGGCATGGGCCGCACCAAAGAGTTCTTTGACCCGATCGATGGCAATTTGTTCAATTTGATCAACAAATTCGCAGCCGCCATAGTAGCGCTTCGTGGGCAAGCCTTCCGCATATTTGTTGGTCAAGACTGAGCCTTGCGCTTCCATTACTGCTGGAGACGTGAAGTTTTCGCTGGCAATGAGTTCAAGATGATCGCGTTGACGATCGAGTTCTTGGCCAATGAGAGCGGCGATCGTGGGGTCCTGTTTGGCGAGAAAGTTAGGAGTCGTGGTCACGGGGAAAACTTCCAATTTCTGAATGAGGGTGGATGAATTACGGAAAATAATGAATTTATCTAGATTTTGTCATGATTCTAGGGAGAGGAATTAAGGGATGGATGCCAAGACTACGAATCATAACGAAAAACCGGGTAGATGGTGAAATGTGCGCTAATAAAAATCTGTGTCTATAAATCCATAACTAAATCTATAAATTGTGTGTAAAGTGACCCCATGCTGAAGAAGCTGCTGGCAAAATGGACTGAGAGAGACATGAATATCTGAAGTTAGAGCCAAAATTCAAGCTGTAAAATTCTTTAGCAGTTGGCACGGGGGCGATATGGCACGGCTTATCATGGCGACGAGCGATCGGTTAATTTCTATTCAACAAATCTGTCAACATTGTCTGATGGCGAGTCAAGCGGGCGAGCCTCGATGGGAAAATGGGCAGCTTCGATGCGGACACGCGATTGTGGTGGAATCCCCACACCAGTCCGATCAGTTTGAGTGTGAGATGGGATTTCGGGTAATTAAAATTTCATGATGTATCCTGAAGGAAGATTTAGGATGCGTCACTAAGCAGGGAACTGAGGGCAAAGAGATGAATTATCGTGGTAGCAGTTTGAGCGTTCCTGAACGAATTTTTGCAGCATTGCCTTACACCATTTCTCTGATGGCAGGCATTCCAGCTATTTTGCTGTTGGCGCAGTTTTTGCCAAATGTGCCGATCGTCGAAATTCTAGGGCCACTACTATTTATTCCATTTTCGTTAACTAAGTTTCTTGGACCTTTCGCAAACCTCATCATTTTCTTTGGACTATTTTTCTTCGTCGTTCGCAACAACGACATTAAGCAGTTTATTCGGTTCCACACGATGCAGTCGTTAATGATTGGGATTGCCGTGTCGGTTACGGGGTTGATTGGTAACTTGCTCGGTCCAGCTATGGGAATGTTCAGTGACTTTTTGAGCCTTATTGTAAGTGCTGGGGTTGTTGGAGTGTCTATTTATTCCATGATTTTGGCGTTGATGGGCAACTACACGAATATTCCGTTGCTCTCGGAAGCAAGCGATGCACAGACTCGTTACTAGATCAGGAACCTAAAAATGCAAAATCCCTGAAAAAATTGGCGGGATGTTCTAAACAAAATTTCTGAAGAAGAAGTGTTCGCGATCGGGTACTATGATGATTCCTTGCTTTTTTACGACCTGCCCGGTTTTTCTGGTGCAGTCGGAGAAGCCAGATAGACCATAAGGAGAAAGAATTCCGTGAAAGATTTTATTTACGAAACGATGTACATTTTGCGTCCAGACATTGGGGATGATGCTGTCGATCAAGCGATCGAAAAGTACCAGTCATTGTTGAAGGAAAATGGCGCTGAAATTATCGAAACACAGCACCGTGGCAAGCGTCGCCTCGCTTATGAAATTGGTAAGGCTCGTGAAGGCGTTTACATCCAAATGAACTACAAAGGTGGCGGCCCTATGGTCGCTATTATGGAACGTGCAATGCGGTTGAGTGAAGATGTCATTCGCTATTTAACCGTCAAGCAAGACGTTGAGAAGGAAGAGGAAGAAGACGAAGTGGTGGAAGCAGTGCCTGTGGCAGTTGAAGCTTAAGCACTATTGCTCGACTTATTAAATTGATTGATTGTAAAAATCAATTTAACTAACGGCATCCTTGATCGCAATCGGGGATGCCGTTGATTTTAGGGAGTTCAAGCTTGCCTAAGGATTACGAGTAAGTTAAAATAAAATCCTTAAGTTGAAGTCATTGCGAGTTTGACTTGAGGATTAGAGACTGTGAATGTAACTGTGAATCTAAACGGTGATCCGCCCATGAAACTCTCCAAGAAGAATTTAGACACCAAGTTAGATCATGTTTATGACGTGATTATTGTGGGTGGCGGCGCGGGTGGACTGTCAGCGGCGATTTATCTTCAGCGCTATCGGTTGTCTTGTTTGGTGATTGAGAAAGGGCGAGGTCGATCATTCTGGATGCAGGATTTACGGAATTATGTTGGTGTGGATCCGCATATGCCGGGGCGCGATTTGCTTAAGCAAGGCCAGAATCATGCGTTGGGCGTGGGTGCGGATTATTTGATGGGGTTTGTAGAGGACGTTAAAGATGAGGGCGAGACTTTTAAGGTGAAGGTAAAAGTCGGGAAGCAAGATAGCATTTATCCTGAGTTCCGATCGAAGTATGTGGTGGCGGCGAGCGGCATTATTGATAATTTGCCAAAGCTGGAGAATATGCAAAATGTCTATGATTATGCGGGCTACAACCTGCATGTCTGTATGATTTGCGATGGGTTGGATATGGAAAATTTGAAGGCGGGCCTGTTTGTTGGCAGTGAGGGAGCGATTAATACAGCCTTTGTTATGAACTGGTTCACGCCTTATATTTCGGTGTTTACTCAGGGTTTGTTTGAGACTAGTGATGCCATGAAGCAAAAGCTAGCGGACCATGGCTATCCACT
>JANXNM010000489.1 GCA_025354065.1 Synechococcales cyanobacterium 340R_concoct_173_sub
TACCGATTAATGTGGGACAAAGTTTAAGTTTGCTCTGCCTGAAACACTTTTTAAACCAACCTATCGAAGCATAGGATGATTGGGTACAGAATCCGATTATCACTATGCTCTAATTCGACGATCGGTCGCACCATGCCGATCGCACTAACTGCGTAACTCCACTTGAAAGCGATCGACCAAAACGTCCCGAATTTCCTGCTGAATTGGATCCACATCGCCATCGGTCAAGGTCCGATCGATCGTCCGGTAGACCATGCGGAAGGCGAGGCTGCGTTTACCTTCGGGGACTCCTTTACCCTTGTATTCATCAAACAGTTCAACGGAATCGAGCAGCTTCCCACCCGCTCTTCGCATCGCTCGTTCTAGTTCAGCTACAGAGGTTGTAGTTTTGACGAAAAAGGCAAGATCCCGATCGCTGGCGGGATAGGTCGAGAACGGCGCATAAATCGGCACCATCGATCCATCTTCATCAAAGTGCTTATAAATCAGATCTAAATCAAACTCAAAGGTGACAATGCCATCTGGCAATCCGCGCTCTTGGGCAAACTGCGGATGTAATTGCCCCAAGGTACCCAATCGTTCCCCTTTGAGCCAAAGCGATGCCGTCCGTCCAGGATGGAGCTTGGTGGTGTCGCGACTGTCGGGCTGATATTCGACGGGCAATCCCAATTGATCAAAGACGGAATCCAGCATCCCTTTGGCCTCATACCAGCTCAAGGGAGACTCTTTTCCACTTTTTGGCCAGCGCCCACGGGATACATCGCCGCCCATAATGCCGCCCACGACTTCCGCTTCACCAAATCCTTCTTCGTCTTGGAAGAAAATATGGCCAATGTCAAAGCCATTCAACGCACCGTTGCCCTGCTCCCAATTGTACTGAAATGCCTCGATCGCGCCGTCCATCAAGTTAGTTCGCAGTGCAGAATATTCTACCAACAGCGGATTACTGAGAATGACTTCTCGATCGTTTCCAGATTTATTCAAGGAATAGTGCATCAGTTCAGTCAATCCGGCTCCGCGCAGGGCCGATCGTAGACGACGCAATACGGCTTGTTCGAGGGATAACGCTCCCGCTTCTCCTTTTTCAGGCAATGTGTCGCAGAAGTTGTTGAAACCATACATCCGGGCGACTTCTTCAATGAGATCAATTTCCCGCTCCAAATCCCGGTATCGATAGGCTGGTACTGTAACCGTCCACTCACCATCGCCCGTCGAAGTCACCACACAATTGAGCGATCGCAGTGCTTTTTCAACTTCTGCGACTTCCAGTTCACCAAGATCATCTTCTCCTCGTTCAACTAAGCCCAAGACTTGCTGAACTCGGGATAATCGTAGATCGATCGATCGGGTCAAGGTTTCGGGCCGATGATCTTCGATCGCTTGAGCCGTTACTTGTCCTCCGGCCAATTCTAAAATAAGCTGCACGGCGCGTTGGTGGGCCAGTTCAAGCTCAGCATGATTAACTCCTCGTTCGTAGCGGGCCGAAGCTTCCGATCGGACCCCTTGGCTACGGGCAGACCTGCGAGTGACGGCAGCATCAAAAATCGCAGCTTCCAACACCAGATTACGGGTTCCATCAAAGACTTCGGTCTCGCTACCGCCCATAACTCCAGCAAGGGCGATCGGATTATTATTGGCGGTGATGTAATGGGTTTGATCGGTAGCGGTTCGGATTTGGCCATCCAAAGTTTTGAGCGTTTCGCCCACATCAGCCAACCGAGTTCCCAACACGATCGGTGCAGTGCCCGCCACCTGAGCCAAGCGATCGCCATCAAAGGCATGAAGCGGCTGTCCCCACTCCAACATCACATAGTTGGTCACATCCACAATGTT
>JANXNM010000520.1 GCA_025354065.1 Synechococcales cyanobacterium 340R_concoct_173_sub
ATGAAATTTGCAATGAATGGGGCATTGACGATCGGAACTCTGGACGGGGCAAACGTCGAAATTATGGAACAGGTCGGTGAAGAGAACTTCTTCCTCTTTGGACTGACCGCTAAAGAAGTTGATGAGGTGAAAGCTGGCGGATATAATCCTAGAGATTATTACAACAGTAATCCTGAGTTGAAACTAGTGCTCGATCGTATTTCTTCTGGAGTCTTTTCCCATGGCGATTGCACATTATTCAAGCCGATCGTGGATAATCTTCTAAATCAAGATCCTTACTTGTTATTAGCCGATTATCAGTCCTATATTGATTGTCAAGATCGGGTTGCTGAAGCGTATCTTGACCAAAAGCAATGGACCCGAATGTCAATTCTAAACAGCGCTCGTACCGGAATGTTTTCTAGCGATCGATCGATTCGTGAATACTGTACTGACATCTGGAAGGTTGAGCCTGTAAAAGTGTCTCAAATCGATCGATTCTGTTCTGATACGGTTTGTTTGATCTAGTAGTATCCAAAGACCCGATCCCCCCAAATCCTCCTTGTAAAGGGGGACTATGAGTTGGAGTTAATTCTTGATTTTTAATTCAAACTCCGGTTCCCCCTTTTTAAGAGGGCTAGGGGGATCGGATCTCAATCATTCACAAATATGCTGTAAACGGCTCTGGGACCAGTCGAAGCATTCCCGATCGCAACTCTGAAATCTTCACCCATTTAGCAACGTTCTTCCGATCGCCTTCCACAAAAATCATTTCATTAGGCTCATAAAGACTCGGATCGGAAAACTCGCATTCGTAGACAAACACTACTTCATGACCGGGATTTCCATAGCATTCAAAAATATTTTCCAAACACCCTAGATACTTTGGATTAATAATTTCAGTACTCAACTCCTCCTGAAACTCCCGAACCAATGCAACCCAGCTAGATTCACCAAACTCTACCCCTCCGCCCAAGGCCCGATAAAACGGGGTTTCTTTGGTTGAATCAAATCCTTCCGCCATCAACACCTGATCATTCCGACGAATCAATGCGATCGCAATGGTCCGAATATAAGGCGGCGGAAACACACCGGAATACTCATTTACTAGATTATTAGCCATCACAGTTACCCATTCCACTCATCATAACCATCCACCATCGCCTCCGATCGTGCGCCCTCGGGAATCGGCCAATCCTCATTCTCGCCGCCAATAATCACCTGATCCAGCACCGTAAAATCCTTACTCAACTGACGCAATGCATTCACCAGCATATCTAATGCGATCGCATCACTCGTACCTAAATCAAACCAAGCCCGCGCCCACAGCCCTTCGTATTCAAACTCTCCCATATTATGCATCAGCGCCATCATCGACTCGTCCGACTGATCATCATCGTAGGTCATATAGCTGACCTCCAATCCCGCATCCTGAATTTGCAGGCTTTCGGCATTGAACGCGCCTAATTTTCCTAAATAAAACCAAGAATTAAAGACTTCTTCAAGATACTGCCGTTCTAGTTCAGATGGCATCATGGGAAACTGAACCCAAATCCAAACATTAAATGAATCAAACTCGCGGAAAGAAACGTTCATGGATGCGATCGACAATAGGACATAAAAAACTAGCGTCAACCTACAAACTGTTCCTGCAAGGTACACAACCTCACATGACATTTCATAGATTGACGCAATCCATCTTACCGCTCAGACGTACCCAATCGGCTGATCAACCTAAGCTCACCAACCTAATTAGCTGGACAGCCCGGAGTTTTTGCTGCAACACTAGGATCGGCCCCCCGCAGGTCATAACAGAATTGACCGACCAAGGACGGCGTTAAATACTCCTTTTTAGCTAAGGCTTTCTGGAACCATTGAACACTTTCTGCTTTTTTGTTCTGTTGCACCAGAATTTGTCCTTTTAGATAGTACAGTTCAGGATTTTCGCTAGGAGAACCCGAAAGCGCCCGATCGACTGCCGCGAGAGCCTTATCCTGTTTTTTCATATCCCGAAAGCCCCAGGCCAAAATTCGATCGGCCACATACTTCGGTTGCTGGATGCCCTCAATTCGAGCGATCGCAGCCCCTGAATCCGACAGGGGTAAATTGACATTGATCGCCAACATCAAATCCATAGATCCTTTCACCAGATTAAACTCCGGGTCATTGGGCATAAGTTTTTCCGCTTCCCCCAATGCCTGAAATGCATTCGTCAACTTACCCAGTGCATCTGGCGTTCCTTGGACAATGCCTTTCGTTGCAATAATATGGGCGCTCTCTAGAAAATTTCCCACAGCCACATATAACTGACCTCGTGGCTTATCCGTCTCCATTAGCTTTTTCGCTGTTTCCTGGGTTCGGATTGCAGCCGTTGCAAAGCCAGCCGTGTCTCCTTTACTAGTGTCATATTCTTTGGTGGACTGAGCAAACAAGAGCGATGCTTTTAGCGCATAAAGTAAAGGTTCATCTGGGTCGGCTTTTTCGGCAGCAGGCAGAAGCCCCTCAGCTTTTTTGTAGTTGCCCTCATCAAAGATTGCTCGAAACACCTTTTCTGTCGCATCGCCGATCGGTTTATCTCGACCAAACGGATCCTTGGCCCAAGATGGAGCAGCGGCAACGGTCCCCAGCATCACCGAACCCAGCGCAAGAACAGCAAATGATTGAGAAACAAAACTATAGCGTGTCATATAAAGATGTCCATCTTGGACTGCAAGAATGTTAATCAGAACTCTAAGAATGAATTCTAAAGCCTAAGGACGATTAATTTCTCGTAGGAGTTCCCTATCGCCGATCGGATGTCCGTAATTCTTATTCTAAGTCTCCCCATAATCGATCGTCTTCAGAAATATTGTCTACACTGGTAAATAGGTCTATTCAATAGGTCTACATTAATTTAGGTCTACATTAATTCCATCCATCGGCGACGATCGCTCCTCAAGCCTCATCATGCTCCACATCCGAAATCTGTCTTATCATCCCACCGCCTCAATCCAGCCCATTCTTTCAGGAATTGATCTAGACCTCCCCGCTCAGCAGCTTGGAGTCATTGTGGGGCCAAGCGGATCTGGAAAGAGTACACTGCTGGATATTCTCGCGGGGCTAGCCGAACCTTCCAGCGGATCTATTTTTTGGCGTGAACAAGAACTCAATCTACTCTACCTACAACAGCTATGCGGCATTGTCTTTCAGTTTCCAGAACGACACTTTTGCGGCGGCACAATCCTCGAAGAACTTCGCCTCGGCCATCCATCTCTCAGCAGCGATCGGGTCCGCAAAGCATTAGGCGAAGTCGGGCTTGGCGATCTCTCCCTGCAAACCTCCCCCCATGCTCTCAGTGGGGGCCAACAGCGTCGGCTTGCCTTGGCTGTCCAGCTCATTCGGCAACCGCACATTTTGCTCCTTGATGAACCCACCGCCGGACTAGATTGGTCGATGCGCCGACAACTTGTGAGTTTGCTAGCTGAGCTAAAAACACAGTGGACCTTGCTCGTAGTGTCTCATGATGCGACTGAACTGTTGGAAATTGCGGACTGTGCATGGCAGATTTCGGGGGGGAAATTGCATGAGATTCCCGTTGCTCAACTCAAGGCCCAACTGATGACCGCAAATTTGAGCAGCGTAAACCCGATCAGGGCAAATTCGATCGGCGCAAAAGGGTAACAGAGTGAGATAGTGATATATCGATCGCGCATTGCAGCACGCTTCGCCCGATCGTACATGCACTTTGCTGAATCGCCTCCACCATGGATTCTCTTCCCATCAATTCCGCCCTCTGGCAATCCACCTTAAACTGGACCCCGAGTGAATTCCAACAGTCTCAGTTTCAGCAGCTTTACACTGAAGTCCTCAGCGGTAATCAACGGCTGAATCTAACCCGAATTACCAGTCCAGAGGAGTTTTGGGAAAAGCATTTGTGGGATTCCTTGCGTGGATTTTTTCCGGGCACCCATCTAGACCTAGACCCAAATCAGTCACCTAAGCTAATCGACATCGGGACAGGTGCTGGGTTTCCTGGCCTTCCCCTCGCGATCGCCCAACCCACTTGGGATTTTAATCTTGTTGACTCCACCCGTAAAAAAATTCAATTTGTCCACGAAACCATCCAAACTCTAAAATTGCCCAATGTTCGCTGTTTTGTTGAACGAGCCGAAGCATTAGGTCAGGATTCTCGCCATCGTGAGCAATACGATATCGCCACCATTCGGGCCGTGGCTACTGCAACCGTCTGCGCAGAATACTGCATTCCGCTGCTAAAAGTTGGCGGCACGGCCATCCTTTATCGTGGCCAATGGACTGACTATGAACAAAATGAACTTAAGGCGGCACTCGAACAGCTAGGCTCGGAGTTGCTCCATTGCGAAACCTTCCTCACACCCCTTACCGAAAGCCGTCGAACCTGCCTAATTTTACGAAAATCTTTCCCGACCCACCCGTTTTATCCAAGAGCGATCGGCATTCCTACCCAAAAACCACTTTCGTCAACTCCCATAACCGAATTCGATTAAATTCCATCCGGACCGATCGTCTTCCTCAGGAATAACGTGAGCGTAAGATGCACTCTGACAGCGCCCTCACCTCTTTAACTAGCTTCACCGCTTAAGAAGAATGGGGGACTTTTTTTGCAAATTTACAAGCCTATGATGTAAACCAATATTATGCCGCGATCGACTGATATAAAACATTACGTAAAACAACTCAGGATGTGCAATCAGCAAGCCTTAAGGCCGTTGGATTGAGAATTGTGCAAAGTTTTGCAACACCATCCGAAAACGCCTGAACTCGGTCGAGTAAACTAAGCAGTGATCCTAATGTCTGGCTTTTAAATAGGATCATAATTAAAGGCATAACCTTTAGTATGACCAAATTCTAAGCGAGTCCGCCGGACTATAGATGTTGCAAGCGCACTGATCTGGAGCCTTTCATACTATGTCTCATACCGTCAAAATCTATGACACCTGCATCGGATGCACCCAGTGTGTTCGAGCTTGTCCCACGGACGTTCTTGAAATGGTCCCTTGGGATGGCTGTCGTGCAGGTCAAATTGCATCGTCTCCTCGTACGGAAGACTGTGTTGGTTGCAAACGTTGCGAAACGGCTTGCCCAACAGACTTCTTAAGTATCCGGGTTTACCTGGGTGCTGAGACGACACGCAGCATGGGCCTTGCGTACTAAAGCAATTGCTTAATACGCTGTATTTTTTCATTCATGTGGGTTCAACTTGGGGGCATATTGCCCTCTTTTTTTGTCTTATCTCGGTGTTGCGCAATGCGGACTTGGATTTACTGGACTTGGATTGCTGGACTTGGATTTACTGGACTTGGGCTTGATAGAGTTTAACGAGACGATCGACAACCTGATCAATGGTCATGCCGTCAGTGATAACCTCGATCGCATCCACCGCTTGTTTAAGAGGCGCGATCGCTCTGGTGCTGTCTTTTACATCCCGTTCTGCGATCGTCTCAATCAGTTCATCAAGACTGGGAATCGGTTGTCCTAAACGTTCCAAATCCTTCTGGCGACGGCGCGATCGTTCTTCCACCGTGGCCGTGAGAAAGATTTTTACTTCAGCATCAGGAAACACATGGGTTCCAATGTCACGGCCTTCCAAAACCACCCCACCCCGACGGCTGTATTCCCGTTGTTGGCGGACGAGAGATTTGCGGACAGCGGATTGAGCAGCGATAGCGGATACATTTGCCGTAACTTCAGGAGTGCGAATGGCCAAGGTAATGTCTTGATTGTTAATTTCGACTTTTTCAGGGGTGAGTTCAATGTGACAAGTGCCAACGAGTTCAGCGATCGCGGGTTCATCCATAATCGAAATTCCCGAATTCATCACGAGCCAGGTAATCGCTCGATACATTGCCCCCGTGTCCAAATAAAATAATCCTAGAGTTTGAGCGACTTGCTTTGTGACGGTTGATTTGCCCGCGCCCGCCGGACCATCGATCGCCATAATGGGTTTGCGAGTCCGAAACAAAATGTTGTCAATTAACCGAGTAGTTCCAATTCTTGCCGCGATCGCCAGTAAAGCATTTTCGGTAATGAGATCTAAAGGTTGTAGAGTTGTGGGTTCCACTAATTCAATATATTCAACTTTAATATCAGGCTGCAATTTCAATGAAGAGCTTACAATCTTGATTAATTCATGGGCTTGATAATGACCTTGTTTAAAATGATATTCAGCTTTTTGCAATGAACGATATAGACTTGGGGCCGTTATGGTTTGTTCTGGAGTCAAATAAGCATTACGAGAACTCATTGCCAGACCACTGGTTTCACGAACAATAGGACAGCCAATAATTTCGACCGAAAAACTTAGATCGTTAACAAAATGTTGAATCACCGCAAGCTGCTGACTATCTTTTTGACCGAAATATGCCGCATTGGGTTGAATTAGATTCAAAAATTTTGCAATAATTGTGGCGACTCCATCAAAATGCCCCGGACGCGTCTTACCACAGAGCTTTGATGTAAATGAATTGGGCACAACAACCAGAGTTTTGTCGGTTTCGATTCCAGCCGAGCCATCGATCGGAATTCCCAGTTCTTCCGGAGTCGGGACAAACAAGATATCCACCCCGGCTGCTTCGCAAAGATCACGATCGGTATCGAGCGATCGGGGATATACAGCGAGATCTTCTCTCGGATTGAATTGTAATGGATTGACAAAAATACTCGCTACAACCCAATGATTTTCCTGCCTTGCGCGTTGCATCAGACTGATATGTCCAGCGTGTAATGCTCCCATTGTCGGCACAAATCCGATCGTGCCCTCAGACGACGATCGGCATTGGGCCAAATAACAACGCAACGCCGCAATAGTCGTGAACACGCGCACAGGAATACCCTCTAAAAATCTTGCAATGGAATAGGACTCTACGTCAGAATAGCGAACAGCCTTCATCTTAAGCAAACCCTAAATAGTGTATCCGGTATTTTGACTATTATGCTCCATCAAATTTATGAAAAAATGGAAGAAGAAACTAGAAAGTACCACTTTGTCCTAAACCCAATGAAAGACTTGTATAAATTCTACTGACTTTATTAAATTGTCATTCCTAAAACAAATCGATCACAAGCTTAAATCCCGGCATCACCTCTTCACCAGAAAGCATGGTCGGGAGCGATCGCACTTCAATCAATTGGTCAGCCCTCGATAGCACGATCGGCATTCAACACTATCCTAGATGTATTGTTGTATCAAGACTAAAAAATATCTCGACATCACGACGTAATTCACAATAAAATATGTTTTTAAAGCTACAATTTCATAGCAGATGGCATCAGCCACTACAATTTTCTTTGAAATAGTTAAATTAAAATATCCATATATTCAGTTCATGACACGTTTGGTGAGGTTCTCCAGTGATCGTTAAGCAGTCAGTCGCAACCCAACGAGCAACAGGGGCATTTGCGCTTCTCGATAGCTTGAAACAGCACGGCGTAAAGCATATTTTTGGCTATCCGGGTGGGGCGATTTTGCCGATTTATGATGAGTTATACAAATTTGAAGAACGAGGCGACTTAGAGCATTTTCTAGTGCGACACGAACAAGGTGCGGCTCATGCTGCTGACGGCTATGCCCGAGCGACGGGGAAAGTAGGGGTTTGCTTTGCCACCTCTGGACCAGGAGCGACGAATTTAGTCACGGGAATCGCCACAGCCCACATGGACTCGATTCCGCTGTTGGTGATCACAGGCCAAGTTTCGCGGGCCATGATCGGGACCGATGGATTTCAGGAGACGGATATTTGGGGCATTACACTGCCGATCGTCAAGCATTCCTATGTTGTTCGCGATCCCCACGACATGGCCCGTATCATTGCTGAAGCCTTTCATCTATGCAGTACAGGTCGCCCTGGTCCAGTACTAGTCGATATTCCAAAAGATGTGGGCGCAGAACAATGTGACTACATGCCTGTAAAACCTGGCGACGTTAAGTTGTTGGGATATAAGTCTGCGATTGATGTAGATTCCCACCTCTGTACGCGGGCATTGGACTTAATCCGTGAAGCCCAGAAACCACTGTTGTATGTGGGAGGGGGAAGTGTTGCGGCTAATGCTCATGGTGAAGTTGCACAATTGGCGGAACGGTTTTCCCTGCCCGTGACGACGACGTTGATGGGACTAGGTGCGTTTGATGAGCATCATCCATTGTCTGTGGGGATGTTGGGAATGCATGGGACGGCTTATGCCAACTTTGGAGTAACGCAATGTGATTTATTGATTGCGGTGGGGGCTAGATTTGACGATCGGGTAACGGGTCGTTTATCGGGGTTTGCGCCGAATGCGAAGATAATTCATGTGGATATTGACCCAGCGGAAATTGCTAAAATCCGTCGCCCCGATGTCGCAATTGTGGGAGATGTGAAACAAGTGCTTCAGGAACTCTTGGATCAATCGAAAGACGATAAAGTTAATCCTGATCAAACTCAAGCATGGCGCGATCAAATTGACATCTGGAAAGACGATTATCCCATGGTGGCTCCTCATTACGACGATCAGCTTTCTCCTCAGGAAGTCATTGTCGAAGTCGGGTCTCAGGCTCCTAATGCTTACTACACCACTGATGTCGGCCAGCATCAAATGTGGGCTGCTCAGTTTTTGAAAAATGGTCCGCGCCGTTGGATTTCTAGTGCAGGACTAGGCACCATGGGCTACGGGATTCCGGCGGCTATGGGTGCCAAGACGGCGGTTGGGGATGCTGAACAGGTGATTTGTATCAGTGGGGATGCTAGTGTTCAGATGAATATTCAGGAGCTTGGAACCCTGAAACAGTATGGCATTGCTGTCAAAACTATTGTGATTAATAATGGTTGGCAGGGCATGGTGCGGCAGTGGCAGGAGCGCTTTTATGGGCAACGGTATTCTTCATCTCGAATGGAGCCATCGATGCCGGATTTGGTGAAGCTAGCCGAGGCTTATGGGGTGAAGGGAATGCGGGTGACGCATCCAAGTCAGTTGAAGGCAGCGATCGCAGAAATGTTGGCCCATGATGGTCCGGTGTTGATGGATGTCCAAGTTCGTAAGAATGAAAACTGTTATCCCATGGTGGCTCCGGGTAAGAGTAATGATGAAATGTTAGGGTTGCCTGAACCAAAGTCTCGGTAATTGTGACTTAAGAAATCCTAATGCTTGCTGCGATCGGAGTTACTACCGAATTTCAGCTAAGTATTAGGATTTATGGGTAAGACCTTAAACCAATTCTGCTAAGTAAATCCTAATGTGGACATAAAGCATGACTAAGCGATTCCATACTCCAGCGACCAAGTTTTTGATTGGTTACAAAGCGGTGAGTGCGCTTCTTTTGTTTTGCTTTACCCTAGTGCTACTGTTTACTTGGCGACGATATGAAATATTGTCAGACTATGCAGATGAAGCTCATGGACGAGCGGTGACTATGGTGTTGTCGCGAGCGTTGAATGCTCAGCCGAGAAGTTTACAATTTGGCTCGATCGCAATGTTTTTATATGGAATATTGGCGGGCGTTGAGGCTGTTGGGTTGTGGTTTCATAAAACTTGGGCAGAAGCATTGGTATTGATTACGGTGGCGCTAAGTTTGCCGATCGAAGTCTTTGAGTTAGCACATCATATGACCGGAATTAAATGGCTAATTTTTGTGGTCAATATTGTGATTTTTTGGTATGTGCTGAGGCAATTTAGAGCCAATATTGCAAAACATCATTAATGTTGAGACAGCCTCTCTGACAGGAATTTAAGCTGATCTTGTTGCGATCGTAGCAAACTCAAAATATCGCTTAGTTCTTCTTGTTTAAGCAAAGTGATAATGTCATGCAACAGTTCAATTTCCAGTTCAGCTTTTAGGTTAATTTCATAGTCGTGATTTGTAGCCTGACGATCGATGATGGATTGACGATTTTGGCTCATCATAATGATGGGCGCGGTGTAGGCGGCTTGGAACGATAAGGCGAGATTGAGCAAAATGAATGGGTAGGGATCCCAATGCTGAATGAATGCGGTTAGATTCAGAATGATCCAAAGCGTTAATAAACTAGACTGAATCATCACAAATCGCCAAGATCCAACGACCGCTGAAATCTTGTCTGCTAACCGATCGCCTTTAGTGAGCGTTGAGTTTTGACTCTTTTGAAAAGGATTACGATCGCGCAAATTCAGAATTAGTTGATATTCAGATTCTGAGATATTGAAATTGGACGTGCGTTGGGGGCGATCGGCGGTCATTGAGAATTTGTCCCTATTCAGAAGCCGTAGCTTTGGCCGTAGTCTTCTTCTTTGTCGTCGTTTTAGTGGCCGTTGTTTTCTTGGCCGCCGTTTTAGTGTCCGCTACTTTTTCTACAGGTTCAGCCGCAATATCTGTTGTCACTGTTTCTTTTTTAGTGGTTGTCTTTTTAGCAGCGGTTTTAGTGGTTGTCTTTTTAGCCGTCGTTGTCGCCGCCTTTCGTCCGCCTTTTTTAGCCATTCCAGCTTTTGCATTCAAAGCTTCGATGGCCATCTCCATAGTTAAGGTCTCCAATGTCTGCCCTTCTGGAAGCGACGCATTCACCTTTCCGTGCTTGATATAGGTGCCATACGGTCCTTCGTAGAGGTTCACGGGTTCCTCGTCTTCAGGATGCGGCCCCATTTCGCGCAAGGGAGTAACCGATCGTTTCCCACGTACGGCCTTGGGTTGAGCCAACAGTTCGAGGGCACGCTCTAAGGTAATGGTGACAGGTTCATCGTCGCCTTTGAGTGATCGGTAATCCTTGCCAACTTTTCCTTGATCATGAACAACGTAGGGTCCAAAACGTCCGAGACTCGACTGAACCTTACAGCCCGATTCCGGATGCATTCCTAGGGTTCGGGGCAGAGTTAGGAGTCCGATCGCTTGCTCAAGGGTAATGTCTTCGGGAGTTGTACCTTTGGGCAGGGACGATCGTTTGGGTTTGACTTTGCTATCCTCAGGTATTTCGCCAAGCTGAACGTAGGGACCATAGTTACCGTTCAGGACAAAAATCGCCTCGCCTGTTTCAGGATGCAGCCCAAGTTTATCTGGACCTTCGAGCTTCTGACGCAGCAGCAATTCGACTTGCTCGGGGTCTAGGTCGGCTGGTGTTAATCCTTTGGGGATATTGGCTTTAATGGTTTCGCCTTCGCGATCGATTTCTAGATAGGCGCCATATTTTCCAATGCGGATTTTGGCATCTAGATTTTCCAGTTCGACCGTCTTGGCAACGATCGGATCAATCTCGCTTTCTCGCACTTTCACCTGAGTTTCCAGGCCCAAATCTCCCAGGTAAAAATTCTTCAGGTAGGGTAGCCATTCCACTTCACCAGTCGAAATTTCATCCAGCGTTCGCTCCATTTTGGACGTGAATCCGGTGTCTACAAGATCGGGGAAATAGTTCTCCAGCAACGTCGTGACAGCAAAGGCGGTGAATGTGGGAACGAGCGCATTGCCCATGGGCTGAACATAACCCCGATCGATAATGGTGCCAATAATGCTGGCGTAGGTACTGGGGCGGCCAATGCCTTCGCTCTCCAAGGTCTTGACCAGAGAAGCTTCGGTAAAACGGGCCGGGGGCTGGGTTTCGTGACCGATCGCATCCAAATTCGCGCAAGTCGGATGATCGCCACTGACCAGGGTGGGCAGGATCACTTCTTGATTGTCGATCGCCGCATCGGGATCATCTGATCCTTCCACATAAGCCCGGAAAAAACCGGGGAAATCAATCCGTTTACCGGAAGCCCGGAAGCCTGCATCTTCAACTTGAATCTGAACAGCAATTTGGGTCTGACGGGCATCGGCCATTTGCGTGGCGACAGTGCGTTTCCAGATCAAATCGTAAAGCTGAAATTCACGGCCCGAAAGTCCCGTTTGTTGGGGAGTTCGGAAGGTGCTGCCTGCTGGACGGATGGCCTCGTGGGCTTCCTGTGCGCCCTTGGCTTTGGTGGTGAACTGACGCGGTTGGGGACTGAGATAGTCGGCTCCATACATCGACTCGACACATTCACGAGCTGCCACGATCGCCTGTTGGGACAAATGCACGGAGTCGGTCCGCATGTAGGTGATGTAGCCATTTTCATACAAACTTTGGGCCGTGCGCATCGTGTCCCGCGCCGATAAACCAATTTTACGGTTGGATTCCTGTTGGAGTGTCGAAGTCGTGAATGGGGGCGAGGGTTTGCGGGTGACGGGGCGTTCTTCCACATCGGTGACGGTCCAAGCCTTGCCATCGAGTCGTGTTTGCAATGCCCGCGCTTCTTCTTCGTTCAACAGAACAACTCTGCGTCCGGTGATAACTTGACCCGTATTTTCATCGAAGTCAGCACCAGTCGCGAGTTTCTGACCACCAAGAGTCATCATTTTTGCGTCAAATTCTACTGCTTTGGCCGATTTACCTTTGCCAGCCACCACGCTCAACAGCGCTTTAAGATCCCAGTAGGATCCCCGTTTGAAGGCTTGCCGATCGCGCTCACGCCGCACCAAAACCTTAACCGCTACTGACTGCACCCGACCCGCTGAGAGTCCATAGGCAATTTTTTTCCACAACAAGGGCGACAGCGTGTAGCCTACTAACCGATCGAGAATCCGACGGGTTTCTTGGGCGCGCACCACTTTGTCATCCACATCCCGACAATCGGCGATCGCGGCTTGAATCGCTTCTTGAGTAATCTCGTGGAACACCATGCGCTTGACGGGCACTTTGGGTTTCAAGACTTGCAGCAAATGCCAGGAAATACTCTCGCCTTCACGATCTTCGTCCGTCGCTAGAAGCAGTTCGTCGGCATCCTTCAACGCATCCTTGAGCATCTTGACGACTTTTTTCTTGTCGTCTGGAATCAAATAAATTGGATCAAAATTGCCGTACACATCGACCCCGAGTTCCCGCACTCGTTTGTCCGTAATCTCTTTAGGAACATCAGATGTAGACTGCGGCAAATCCCGAATATGTCCCATGGAAGCTTCCACCCGATATCCTTCTGGAAGGTAGTTTCGGATGGTTTTTGCTTTGGTTGGTGACTCGACGATGACAAGAGTGGACATGAAGGGGTAGCGGGGAAGGGGTGGGTGGACAGTTGAATGAATGTAGTCTTAATGGGGTCTAGCGAGAAAAATTACAGGTCTAATTTTGCGGTGTCTCTTAACGTTGTACCTACTTTGTACCTTATGTAGACCGATGCTGCATTCATTAAAATCTTAAAGCCGATCGTCTGGAGCTGACATATCTCTGACCTTTCCATAAGATTGGTCGATTTGTCAAATCAGGTTTTTTGATCGCCTTTAAACCGATCGTTTATTTTTCCTGACCCATTTCGAGTTCGCCCCACTCCCTACACCAGTATTCGCACCAATATCGAAAGTCATCGCCTCGATGTTCAAAGCTACGATATTGGTCAAAACTGGCACAAGCTGGGGACAATAATACTTGCATGGCTCCGACCTCTGGCATGAGTTTTTGCGCGAGTTGGCCCGATCGTTTCACAGCATTTTCTAGGGTTTCAACAATTTCGTACCGGGTATAGCCGATCGAATCTAACCGAGCCGCAAAGGGTTTCGACGCGACTCCAATTAGTAAAACAGCAGCAGTTTTGGCCTTAATCATCTCTAGCCATTCGCGATCGTCCCCTTCCTTAGGTTCGCCCCCTGCGATTAAGATGGCGGGTGCTTTCACTGATTTCAAGCCCACAACGGCAGCATCGTAATTGGTTGCTTTACTATCATTAATAAAGTCGATTCCGGCCCAGGTCAAAATATATTCCAAGCGATGTTCGACCCCACCAAAGTTTGCGATCGCTTGGGCAATGTTCTCATTACTGATCCCCGATAGTTTTGCAGCCGCGACAGCCATTAAGAGATTTTGAAGGTTATGGTCTCCCGGCATTTTTAATAGATTTGTCAGCATCACTATTTCGCCTTGGAACAGGATGTTCTCGTCTTCAATCCAAATTCCCATAGCCGGATCGCCAATTAGATATTCTTTCCCCCGAACACTTGTCCAGCAAGCATTTGAATGAACGGGAAAGGCTTGTGAAATCCCTATTTTTCGCAGCGCGGGATCGTCACCATTAAAGATTTGTCGGTGCGATCGGGCGAGCAATCTAGCTTTTATTTCAAAGTAGTTTGTCATGGTTTTATGACGCGCCAAATGATCGGGTGTAAAGGTCGTCCATATTGCAATGTGGGGGGTCAAAGTCGGGGCACTTTCGATTTGATAACTGCTGAGTTCTGCTATAGCAAAATCGATCGGCTGCTCTTTATTTTTCAAGGCTTGATTTTGAAGTGCAATTTCACAAGCGGCATAGCCAATATTTCCAAAAGCAGGGGCATGATATCCGGCTGTGCCAAAAATGGCAGCGGTGAGAGCAGTGGTGGTGGTTTTACCGTTGGTTCCCGTGATAGCAATCCAGGGAATGTTCATCAAGTTGCGCCATGCCAGTTCCATTTCACCGATCGTGACGATTCCCAAACTTCTGGCCTTCACAAGACTTGCGACATCCCACGGCACCCCTGGACTAACGATGATTAATTCTGGCTTCGAGACTTCGGGATCAAAATTGTCGCCCAAAGCAACGGTGATGCCCTCCGCTTCGAGTTCGGTGGCTTGGGGGTGGAGGAGAGGGCTGGTGCTGCGATCGCTGAGAGTCACATCCCAAGCTTGAGATTTTAAGAGTTTTGCGGCGGCGTTCCCCGATTTGCCCAGTCCAATCACTACTGCGTTTGCCATGCCGATCGATCGCGTTAAAACACGTCCATAACTGAATTATCTGTGATTTTACTGTATCTGTGCAGCGATATTTATGGATTAAAAAAATAAGAAAATCATTCTCTATTTGGTTAGACCGATCGTCAAATTTCAAGGATTGTGCATATCAAAAATATTTAGATAAATTCAATAAACCTAAATTCGCATAAATTCATACATTGGTAATTTGAGAAGGCAGCCGGGGCAATCAAGAATGATAAAATTAGAAATTCATATATTTCCACGTTAACAGCGATCTAATATAGTTTGTGACGGATGGACTGGATTAGAACTATGCTGCGACTGACTGAGATTAAATTGCCGTTGGATCATGCTGAAGAGGAACTGCGATCGTCTATTTTGAAACGGTTGCAAATTGGCGACGGCGATCTTCTGCGAGTCGAGATTTTTAAACGCAGCTATGATGCCCGAAAAAAGGGAAATATTGTGCTGGTCTATGTCGTGGATGTGGAGGTGAAAAACGATCGGAGCCTTCTAAAACGATTTAAGAAAAATCCACACATTTCAGAAACGCCGGATATGAATTATCGGCCTGTCATCAAGAATCAAAATAGCATTGGCGATAATAGCGTGGACGATCGGCCTATTGTGATCGGAATGGGTCCATGCGGTATCTTTGCGGCATTACTATTAGCCCAAATGGGATTACGGCCTATTGTGCTGGAACGGGGGAAATCGGTGCGCGATCGGAGTGTGGATACCTTTGGTTTTTGGGTGAAAGGACGATTGAATCCAGAGTCAAATGCGCAGTATGGAGAAGGCGGGGCGGGGACATTTTCGGACGGGAAACTGTATAGTCGAGTTGGAGATCCTCAACACTATGGACGCAAAGTATTAACTGAACTTGTGAATGCCGGAGCATCTGCCGAGATTTTATATGTAAATAAACCGCATATTGGCACCTATCGGCTTGTGAAAATTGTGCAGCAAATGCGCGAGGAAATTGTCAGATTAGGGGGAGAAGTGCGGTTTGAATCAAGGGTCGTGGATATTAAAATCGATCGAGATTCCTTAAAATCTGGCTTAGAATGTGGGCAAATGTGCGGCGTTCATTTGGAGAATGGTGAGTTTTTACCGTCCAAACATGTGGTGTTAGCGGTCGGACATAGCGCGCGGGATACATTTGAAATGCTGTTCGATCGTGGCGTTTATGTTGAAGCCAAACCATTTTCAGTCGGGTTTCGAGTTGAGCATCCTCAAGCCTTGATTGATCAATCTCGATTTGGTGAACAAGCAGGCCATCAGTTACTTGGAGCCGCCGATTATAAATTAGTTCATCATTGTGCAAATGGTCGAGCCGTCTATAGTTTTTGTATGTGTCCGGGTGGGAAAGTGGTCGCTGCTGCCTCCGAACCCGGACGGCTGGTGACAAATGGCATGAGCGAATATGCCCGAAATGAATCCAATGCTAACAGCGCGATCGTGGTCGGAATCACGCCGGAAGATTATCCCGGAAATCCACTAGCTGGAATTGCATTACAGCGAGATCTAGAAGCAAGGGCATTTGAGTTGGGCGGCGGAAATTACCATGCTCCGGGCCAATTGATTGGGGACTTTCTAGCTGGACAAGCTTCGATCGCGCTAGGATCCGTTACACCGTCCTATGCACCGGGAGTTCGGCTGTGTGATTTGAGCACAAGTTTGCCAGATTTTGCAATAGAAGCATTAAAAGAAGCGATTCCGGCCTTTGAAAAACAGATTCGCGGATTTGCCATGAATGATGCAATATTGACGGGCATTGAAACGCGCACTTCTTCCCCGATTCGGATTAAGCGGAATGACTCGTTTCAGAGTTTGAATACCCTAGGTTTATTTCCAGCGGGCGAGGGTGCGGGCTATGCTGGGGGAATTCTATCTGCCGGGATTGATGGTATTCGAGTAGCGGAAGCGGTTGCGTTGAGTATGGTTCGCGATCGGTAGGTGATTTCGATCAATAGCATACCATATTCAATTTTGAGTTCAAATTAATGAAAGCACTACTCCTTGAATTCTCTGCACATTTTGCATAAAGGACATAAAGGCATCATCATCTTAGTCAATCCCATTGTCGAAAAGCAGCAAATAAAAGTCTATGGGGTTATTTTTATCTGAGCCATCGGATCAGAAGCACCCCACTGAGTCAAACGTAGGGCCAGAGAATCTAGGCGTTGCTAAATTAAAGTAGGAATTAAAAATTGCTTTAGTCGTAGGCACTGCAATAGTAACCCTTGTCATCACTCACCTTCAGCAACGTCTGTCCCAGATTCTTTGGCCTTGCGCCTATCGTATTCCACAACAGTACTCTAGGTCAGTGCTCTAGGTCAGTGCTCTAAACGTGCCGCGCAGTTCACCAGCCCGATTTTTTTTGGTGTGAAAATCCATGTAGAGGTTTCCAGCCTGCAACGCTTGCAGTTGTTCACTAGAAAGGGTGTACTCTCCCATAAGCCGACCCCCCAAACCACTAGAATTCAGCATGACTGTCAGTGCGTATTGAAAAGGTCCATTCTTACCCGGTTCGCCGCGATGAATGTGGACTGCCGAAGTAATATTAGGATTGGGCGGGGTAGCCTGATCGCTACTGTAGTCGCGTAAAGCGCTGGATAAGGTGCTAAAGTCTCCACGCACGATTAATCGATCGCCCACTAATACGGCACCGCCCACAGCCCTCGCATCCGTCATTGGCATATCTGGTACAACCCCATCTGCCGTCAGAATTGCCACATAGCGCTTGCTCAAGTCCATTGGCATCCCCATGTTCTGGGCCACTAGCGTCGCCTCGCGCAAGTCTGCCATTAAATGCTGATTTATTGGTTCCACCGTCGGCGACTGACTCCACACCGGGGTTGCGATCGCAATCAGCCACAAACAAGACATTAACCCTAAGAATCCCGTCAACCAAACATTACCCCGAACTCGAGCGCTTTGCCCGAAACCACGACCACCACGAAACCAGTTGAAGAAAGACTGTGAAGGCTTACTCATTACAATTTATCCTTTTAAGAAATCAGTTAATGCATGATTATACGCTAACAATTTTGGTTTGGATCTCTATAGTTCCGAGATCCAAGAATTTCGGCAATACCACTGATTTCCCCCCGTCGAAATTGTCCCGCTGCAAGATTGGCCATTTGATTCCCCCGATTATGCCGATCGCTGTCTAAGCCATACCGATTGCGGTTTTTGATTTGCGCTAATCTTCCTTTTCGACCTAGCGCATCGCTATGACCCATGATGTGGTGGAACGTTGCAAATACTTTGGGATTAGCCTGGAATGCTGCAAGCTCTAGCCAAAGGTCACGATCGTTAATGGGGTTGCCTTTGGCATTGAGCCAGCCATTATAGTTCCATTTGGTGATCCAATTATGATTAATCGCATCGATCGCATATTTGGAATCTGAAAAAATTGAACTCTGTTGTGAATATTGTTGCAAATACTTTAATGCTGTGATCAATGCCAAAAGTTCAGCCCGCTGATGAGTGCTACGAGCTTCGGTGCCGCCTAGGGTCATTGTCGTATCGTCATTAAACCAAACAATCGCCGCATATCCACAAACGCCTCGTCCACCATAGGGCGCATATCCGCCGCTTCCGTCGGTGTAGATGGCACTGATCAAAAAAGGCGCTTGCACGGGCAATGTTGGGGCTTGTAAAATGGGATTAGTTTAATTTTAAAGGCTTTTGGGAACCGGAATGCACATTACAATTTTGACCTATGGTTCTCGTGGGGATATTCAACCGTTTGTGGCGCTGGGTGTGGAGTTGATGCGATCGGGTTACAAAGTTCGGATGGCAGTCCCTGCATTATTTAAAGAGTTTGTTATGGCCCAAGGGCTAGAATTTGCGGCCTTGTCTGGTGATCCACAGGCATTGTTACGATCGGATGCAGGGCAAGAATTGTTGAAGGCGGGCGCGAATGGCTTGAAATTTTTGAAGAGCTTTGGAGATTTGGTTCAATTGGATTTGCCAGGGGTTTTGGCGGATTCTTTGGGAGCTTGTGCTGGGACGGATTTGATTGTGGCGACAGCATTTACATTTTGGGGCTTGGAGATTTCGCAGGCCATGAATATTTCCTGCGTTTTTGCTAATGTAAATGCCTTGAGTCCTACCCGTGAATTTGCAATTCCATCGGTGCCATCAGGATTAGTTCCGCCTATTTTAAATAAATTAACCTATCCATTATCATTGATTCCATTTTGGCAATTATATCGAGCACCATTAAATGCTTGGCGTAAATCAGAATTAGGATTGCCACCGCTGGGGATTTTTGATGAACCGATCGATCGATTACAAAAAACAAACATGCCTTTTTTATATGGTATTAGTCCATCAGTATTGCCCCGTCCTCAAGATTGGCCACAGCAGTTGCATATGACTGGCTATTGGTATTTAGATCAACCTGATTTCCAACCCTCTGCATCATTGATTGACTTCCTAGATTCAGGAGAGCCTCCGGTTTATATTGGCTTTGGCAGTATGGCCGAGCGTGATGCAACAGAATTGACAGAAATAGTACTCGCTTCATTATTAAAATCGGGACAGCGCGGATTGTTATTGTCTGGTTGGGGTGGCATCCAACAAACAGATTTACCGGATACCGTATTGAAAGTAGATTCAGCACCGCACGATTGGTTATTGCCCAAAATGGCTACCGTTATTCACCATGGGGGTGCCGGGACAACTGCTGCTGCGTTACGATCGGGTCGTCCATCCATGGCTGTTCCGTTCTTTGGCGATCAACCGTTTTGGGGCGATCGGATTGCAATGCTGGGGGTGGGGGTGCGGGCTGTTCCCAGACTTCAGTTATCGATTCATACATTGTCAGCATCTATTGACGCATTGATTAATAATCCGAGTTTCAAAGCTAATGCCAAACAATTAGCCGATCGAATTGCTTTGGAAAATGGTGCAAAAAATGCAGTCAATATCATTCAATCTTATTTGTGATCTGCGTCAGTAGATAAGGCGACTCTGTAGGAAGTCTCCGTAAATTTGCGGAATCCAAATTCGTTCTTTTGTATGAAGGGAAAGAGACCGATCGTGAAGCTTGCATCAAGTAGCCCAAGCGATCGGGATTTCAAATTGTGGTTACATGCCCCTAATCTTCATTCATTAAGATTCATGAAATCCTCCACACCTATTCCTGAGAATGAAACATTTAGTTCCATTTTAGAAGGCTTGCTTGATGCTGTTTTAATTGCTGATATTTAAGGTGCATTACTGTATACCAATCTCTCCGCCCAAAAAATCTGCCGTCAGTTCAATATTGCCCATCTTCGCGGAAACACAATATCGGGTCCGAGTCTAATGGCTAAATTCTGAAGAGGCTCAAGACACTCGATTAATTGTACGTTTTGAGAATCACCAGCATTCAAGGCGCCGTGCAGCTATTCTTGATACTCAATACTTTAGACTGACTCCGCGAGAATCAGAAGTGTGGGATTTGCGAAATCAAGGCCGATCGCGCCGTGAAATTGCTAATCAATTGTATATTTCGATAGATACTGTAAAAAAATATTTAGCAAATATTCAAATAAAACGTCAAATCTATCTTGAGGCGATTAATTGATAGATTAGGTCTGATGCTGCTGAACTCGATTTAAAACGTTATAATTAGGAGCATCGGAACCCCTTTTAATAATAGGAAGTTTTCCCGTCTATAGCTTACTCATATTATAGTTTGTCCACTACTAACATATTTTATATGCATACTGTTCTAGAATCGATCGCAACAGCAAACCCTCCCTTTGAAATCACCCAAAATCAGGCATTAGTGTTTTTGTCGAAATTAGAAGGTATTTCTCCCACGTTGTACAATCGTGCGGCTCAAATTTATCAAAAATCGGGCATCGATCGTCGCTATACCTGCATTCAGGACTATTTGACGGAGCCACCAAATTTTGGTTTTTACCCTAACAATTGGACCTTAAAACCTGTTCCGAGTACCTTCGATCGGAATCAAATGTATCAATTATATGCCACAAAAGTTGCTGTTTCAGCCGCTCAACAAGCAATTCAAGATGCAAAATTAAATGTAGACCATATTACCCATTTAATTGTAGTAAGTTGTACTGGATTTTCTGCGCCCGGTTTAGATGTTCATTTGATTCAGCAATTGGAGCTTAGGAATGATGTCGATCGTACTATGATTGGATTTATGGGATGCTGTGCGGCATTTAATGGGTTGAAAAATGCCCATGCAATTTGTCAAAGTAATCCGAATGCACGAGTGTTGTTAGTATGTGTTGAGTTGTGTACGTTGCATTTTCAGAACGAGAATTCATTGGAAAATGTAGTGATTAATGCAATTTTTGGAGATGGTGCCGCCGCCGCAATTTTGTCCTCGCAATCAGATCATGATGCGGCTGGAAAGCTAGCCTATGTGGATGGGGCGAGTGTTTTAGCCGATGACACGCTGGATCTAATGAGTTGGACTGTGGGTAATACTGGCTTTCTGATGGGACTATCCCCTAAAGTTCCTAGTGCGATCGCTCAGCATTTACCCAACTACTTAACTCAGTTACTCGATCGAAATGCTCTAACTCAATCTGATATTAATTTCTGGGCTGTGCATCCCGGCGGACGACAAATCCTTGACAAAATTCAGGCATCATTTGAATTAGAAGATGGTTTAATTAGAGACTCCTATGAAATTCTAAAACACTATGGCAATATGAGTTCCTGTACTATTTTGTTTATTTTAAAACGACTGCTTTCACAGCATGATGCGGGGGAGAAATTGCAAAATGGATTAGCGCTGGCATTTGGTCCAGGGTTGACCATAGAAGGGTGTTTATTTCAGCAAGTGGCATCTTAAAACTATTTTTGAAATTATGATTTCTTTCCAAACCCGCACCGATGAAGATGAGTTGATGGATGACTTTTCCATTACGGATATTCGCCTCACCAGCGCTCTCGAAGAACTTCGGACCGTGAATCGATTTCTCGGGGGTTATGACACAACAATGGCCGTGTTGGCTCCCTGGCTGAAGACTCGATCGCAAACCAATTCTAAGCCCATCCGAATTCTAGATCTCGGTACAGGTATTGCAGATTTTCCCGAATACATTGTATCTTGGGCCGCCGAACAATCTCCAACCATTGATCTTGAACTGGTTGCGATCGATGCAAACCCCGTCACTGTAGACTATGCCCGCCAGTCCTTATCTAAACGTTTACCCGAGACATTGAGTTCTAAAATTCGGGTGGAAGTCGCGGATGCCTTAGCCTTGCCTTATGGTGATGGTGAATTTGATGTTGTCATGGGTGCAATGTTTTTACATCATTTTGCCGAGGAACGGGCGATCGCAATTGTTCATTCCATGAATCGAGTTTCAAAGGGTGGAATTTTAATTAATGATCTTCATCGTCATCCGTTGGCTTACTATAGTTTTTATACCTTAAGTCGGTTGTTTCAAGCTTCAGAAATGGTACAAAATGATGGGCCAATTTCAGTACTGAGAGGCTTTCGTGGCCCGGAGTTGGAGACGATCGCCCAGAAAGCGGGATTGC
>JANXNM010000529.1 GCA_025354065.1 Synechococcales cyanobacterium 340R_concoct_173_sub
ACAATTTTTCCACTTTTAATAATAGTCACCCGATCGCAAATGGCGCTTGCTTCAGGAAGAATATGGGTTGAGAGAATAACGGTGTGATTTCCAGCCAGTCCTTTGATTAATTTTCGGACGTCAATAATTTGTTTGGGATCCAGCCCGACAGTAGGTTCGTCTAATATAATAACTGGTGGATCATGGACGATCGCTTGGGCAATCCCAACACGCTGTCTAAACCCCTTAGAAAGCTTACGTATCAAGGTTTTTCGACGATTGAGTAGGTTACATTTTTCTAGAGCATAGTTAATTCGGGTCGGTCGATCGCCAGCGCTGACTCCTTTTATTTTTGCTACGAAAGTTAGAAAACCTTCGATCGTCATTTCTGGATACAGTGGCGGTATTTCTGGGAGGTAGCCAATTTTCTGTCGCGCTTTTAGAGAATCAGTATGGACTTCAAACCCTGCTACCTTCGCGGTTCCTGTTGTGGCCGGAAGATAGCCTGCAAGGATTCGCATTGTGGTCGTTTTCCCTGCACCGTTAGGCCCAAGAAATCCCATGATTTCACCCGTTTCAACGGAGAAACTCACGTCCTGGATGGCTGCGGTGGACCCATAGATTTTGCTGAGGTTTTCGACTTCGATCATGAAAGTCCCGAGATATCGCGTTCTGTCAATGTACCTTATCCTATGGCCGCTTAGCTTGATGCACTCGTATAGAATTTCAGTGCAAATATCCAAAATCGGTTAGAAATAATAAACAATAGGCTCGCGATTAATAATGAGACTAGTGACGTTCCACCTGAAACCCGGTTTAGAATAGCTTCTGCTGGAACGGTGGTGATGAATCCGATCGGGATGATGAAGGTGAAGAAAAATTGATAGGCTGATGGATAGGCCGCGATCGGGAAACGTCCGGCTTCGAGTAGTCCTTTGAGAACTTCTGTGAGATTGTAGATTTTGGTGAACCAGATGCTAGTGGCGCTCATCATGAACCAGATGCTATACAGAATCATGATGGCGCTGACGATCGGTAGAATTCCAGCGAGATAGTTAATAGGTCCAAGTCTAAGTTTTGAGCCAGAGTAGAGAATGACGGAAAGGCCGAATAAAATGTTTGGAATTCCCCAGATCGAGAGGCTGTGAGTCGAGAGCCAAAATTGAGAGCTGACGGGTTTGAGTAGAATGAAATCTAGGGTGCCTTGTTCGACGTGTTTGTAGATTTTACCTAGGCTTCCGGCTAGAAATGTTGTGGCGATGCCTTCGAGAAGTGTGAATATTCCTACAAGGAGTAGTGATTGTTCCCAGTTCCAACCTGCAAATTGATAGCTATTTCGATAAAAAAGGGATAGACCAAATAAACTACCGATTAATCCACCCAAGCTGCTGATGGCGGCAAATAGAAAATTTAATCGATATTCTAATGCGGCTGCGATCGTGGTACTCCAAAACAATTTGATAAGTTTAAAGTGACGTTTCATTATAAGTCTGGTGAGGTATTTACTATTTTAACGGTTTTGACTCGGACGATACGCGGGTTTGACAATGCTAATATAAATAACTACTAAAATT
>JANXNM010000536.1 GCA_025354065.1 Synechococcales cyanobacterium 340R_concoct_173_sub
CGAACAACCTTCACGTTCTAAATTTTCTTGTGTTGGGCAATAGATTTATAGATTGAGATAACGAGCATCTTCGCTAATGAAGGTGCTCGTTTTTTATGGGAAAGTTGGTCAGTGTCGAATGCAAAATTGGAGAATCTCCAACATAGAAATTGAATATTCTCCTGCCTAATCTAACGACGTGTAACATTCCAGACGGATCGCGATGTCTAGGTTCCTCATCTTTGATAGACTTCATTACGGAGTCGATCTTTGGATTGTTCCAGCTTGTTGTGTCTAAAAGTAGTGAATCCAGTCATGAAATCTAAGTTTCGGTCTATCGTGGCCCTTGCCCTTGCGTTTGTGATGGTATTGTGTGTCGCCTTTGTCAATCCGGCAGACGCAAAGCCGAAGAAAACGAAACCGCAGACCTATTCGACGGAACAACTTGCGGAAATCCAATCCTACGCAAGTCAAGTTCAACTCATGCGCGATCGGTTCTCTGAACTAGAAGCCTTGATCGAAAAAGAAGATTTTATCTTTGCACGCAATTTTATTCATGGACCTTTAGGCGACTTGCGCAACACCATGGCATTCATCGCCCAAGACCTTTATCCGGAAGCCCGATCTCAAGCTAGAGCTGCAACCAAAGATTTGGCCAATGCGCTCAGTGCGATCGATCGTGCTGGAATCGCCAAAGACTATAAAGCCGCAGCGAAGGAATATACCAAACTTAACAAAGCGATTGATGCATTCTTTGCAGCCTTGCCTAAAGGCTAATCCGATTGCCATTTAACGAAAAATCAAGAAAAAGCGTCACTCTCGATTGGGTGGCGTTTTTAATTTTAGGTCATGTGGCTTGTAGGTTATTAAGTCAGATGATAAGCTTTCAGGCTATAAATTTGAGGATGAAATGCGGGTTTTGATTGTCGGTTGTGGAATTGTGGGCGCAACGATCGCCTACGAATTGTCGAATGACGATCGGTTTGACATAACGGTCATCGATCGGCAACCGGGACTAGTGGACGCTGATAGTACAGGGATTTGCCCAACTTCAACGGGTGCAGCGCTAGGTCTATTAATGGCC